>CAYZBC010000030.1:0-27933 GCA_964476535.1 uncultured Maribellus sp. | reverse complement strand
AGCATGATTATAATTCATGGGAGTTCCATCTGTTACCTTAAAAAATAAACAATTATAAACAGATGACGAGTATGGCAAATATTGGCAAACAGGAAGATGATGATTCAGTGAGTTACATGTGTTGCCGTTAAAAGCAAACAATTAAAAACACATGAAATATACAACGATTCAAATTAATCTAACATTGGATTGTCATAAGTAATATTATGACCAAATTCGAAATCATAAAGAGTAAGTTCGCGAAGTCTAAAAAAGGCGACCCAATAACTTCTGATTGAACTGATGTAATCGCGTTTGGCTTTTTCGCGTTCTTGCAGGGCAATATTAAGATCGGTAATACTGAGCTCACCATTTTGAAATTTTTTCAAAGCAATCAAGTAACCATTCCCGGCAACCCTGTCTGCTTCGTTGGCTGTTTTTAATTGGTCCTTTAATAAACTAAATTGTTCTACTTGCACAATCACTCCCCGGTCGAAATCCTCAATATCTTTGTTTACATCGTATATGGTAATTTCACGTTGCGATTCTGCTAATTTTACTGTTGATGCAGAACGGCCCCAGTCCAAAATTGGCACACTTACCGAAACACGCAACATCCTATCTTTTTCAGGTTGATCGTATATTCCCGCAAAACTCTCGGCACTATTCGATAAGCCAAAGCTACCGCGTAAAGTTGCATTTAATCCGGTACTGCTTTTTGCTTGTGCTAATTCGCGATTGGCATTAATTACCCGGCGCTTGTAATAAGTGGTTTCTTTACGATTTTCTTTTGCTTTTGCCAGGGCCAATTGTGGATCGATTTCAAACAAGGATATATTTAACGGAATTATTAACTCAATATCCTGATTTCGATCTAATCCAATGTATTTCTTTAATTCAAAGTCGGCATTCTTTAGATTCATGCGGGCTTGATTTAAAGCCTTCTGTGCATTTAAAACTGAAAGCTCAATTCGCGAATGATCGTTTTCTGATATTTTTCCCAATTCCTTTTTAGTCTGAGAAATTTTCAAATTGTCCATACTGTTTTTCAAGCTGCTTTCGGCAAGGTTAAAATTAGTTTGAACCGTTAAGTAGTTAAAATAATGATATGTAGATGTAAGGGCTATTTCTTCCACTTGTTCAATAAAACGTTTTTGAGCTTCGTCGTAGATCATAGGTTCGGTTAGTCGATACCATTTCATCCAGTTGTACGCAAATAATGGTTGTGTAAAACCCAGCGCAAACGGACTTCCGGAAAAGCTATTTTCGTCGTTTTTCAAATTCCGAATTCCATAAGCCGAGGTTCTTGCCCAAATTGAAGTCCCTGTTTGTGGGATTGATTGGTTTAAGGACAAATTTGTTGACGCTGCCAGGTTCGAAACCTGTTTAAATTCAATGCTTCCATCGGGTTGTGTAATTGGGCTTGTTGTTTGCGAGTAATTGGGAACATCGCCAGATAAAACCAATTGTGGCCGAAAGCGGGTTTTGAAATTCCGATATCGCCAATAGTAATTAACATTTTGGTTTTGAACGTATTTAATTGCCGACGATTGCGAAACTGCCATGTCTATAACTTCGCCCAGATTCAAAACATATTTTATAGTATCGTTTTGAGCAAGCAAGGGTTTTGTGAAAAAAGATAATGTCAGAAAAGTAAATGTGAGTAATTTATACATGCCCGTCTTAGTTTTGAATCTCAATTTCGGTTAAATTACGGTATGCACTTGTTCCTTTAGAAATGATAATATCACCGTCGTTTAAGCCCGATAAAATTTCACAAAAATTATTTCCAATAATTCCAAGAACTATCTCCTTTTTTACTGCTTTACTCCCTTTAAGAACAAAAATTTCATGTTTTTTGCCTTTTTCGAAATCGGCTATTTTGGGTACACGCAATGTATTTTCTTTGTGGTTATTAATAATTAGGATTTGAACTTGCTGATTGGCAATTAATTTTGGGTGGCTACTTTCTTTCAAATGTACATTAAATTGAACTTTGCTATTTTCAACTATTGGGGTAACATTGCCGATAAGTCCTTCCAGCTTTTCGTCTTCAACTGTTACATAAACTAGGTTTCCGGTTTTTATTTGGTTGGCAAATTGTTCGTCAATGGAACCGGTTAATTTAAACGAAGTTAGATCCGACATGCGAACCAACATTTTATCTCCACCCACTTTCTCTCCTTCATTCCCCGAAACATTTAGGATAATTCCTGATGATGGAGCTTGTACATTCATTTTAGAAAGTAATTCGATTTTATCCTCTAAAGCTTTTTCGTCTATTCTTATTTGAAGAAGAAGTCCTTTTTCGTCAGTTGTTAATTGCTTCAGCCGAATAGAATTTTTTTCAATTAGCATTGACAAATCTTTTTCGGCAAGCGTGATTTCTTGTTTTGTTTTTTCCAGTTTTGCAGGCGAAATTCCTCCCACCTCGAGCAATTGTTGTTCGTCGGCAAGTTGCGATTTTAACGAAATAACTTTGAGTTTTTTCACCTCTTCGTTGTACTCCAAATCGAGTTTTGTACTTTGTGCACTCAGTCGTGTTTTCTCTAAATTGTTACGTTTTACTTCTTGCTGGTCTTTTAATTTTTCAATTTCGTTTTGAACAGGCTCAGCATTTAACTGAAGAATAATATCTCCGGCATTTACTTTTGTTCCGGGTTCTTTTAAAATGCTTTTAATAACGCCGGCTGTCGGACTAAGAATGATTACTTCGTTTTCTGATTCAATAATTCCGGTTGCTGCCGTGGCTGAAATTACTTCTCCTGTGTCAATGCGAATAGTTTCTAAGTTGCTTAACTTTAAAGTGTTGGGAACAAAAATGCCCGAAAAATAAGCGGCTGCTGCCAAAATAATAAATAGCAAAACAGTGATAAAAACTATGGATATGTATTTTTTTGTCCCCATCGGAAATAGTTGGTTTAAAATATATTTAATATGAATAGAAATTTTGAATTTACTGGTTGTTAATAGCTATTCAATTTTAATAGCGGATAAAGTTAATAAAAACGAAAGTAGATTGTTCCTAAAAAAATAGAATTGTAATCTATAAAAAAGTTTTTTTGCAAAAAAACGCCTTGATTCATTTAAATCAAGGCGTAATTCAATGTTAAATTATATTTTATCTTGTCTATCTAATTTTCTCTAAATAAAGTTTTCTAATTGCTAAAAGATAGTCGGCATCCATTTTATTAGAGCGAATACGAACAACTTCATAAAGTTTTTCATTGTTATAAAAAGATGCCCTCGCAGCATCAAATTCATGACCCTCCCAGTTGTACTTTACATCCATCGAAACCTTGCTGAAAATTTCATGGTTCAAGTATTTTGGAATCTCAACATAGCCAAACGTTGATTCGTCAACACTAACGTAAATGCCTTCGCCAAGCACTTTCAAGGAAGAAAATTTAACGATTTTAACGCTAACATCCAGTTTGCCTTTTAGTTTTTTACTCATCAAAAAACCAATTTCTTGCTTCAAGTAAGCTTCTTGTATTTTTTCAACCAGATCGATTTGAGGCAAATGTCTCATGCGAATAACATTCAGTGCTTCCGAGCCAATTGTCATGTATCCTTTGCCGGCATCAAAATTCCATTTGTACTCTTTTTCAATATTTTGTGTAGCTCTTAAAATATCTTCCAGAGGATATTGTTTGTCTAAAACCATATAAATATATATTGGTCGCGAATTTGTTGGCGTTTCGTGGTAATATCCCGGAAACGGGTTTAAAGAGTCGAATACCAAACTGCCAGCTACAACTTTATCGTCGATGGCTACCACAGTATCGTTTTTAGTAAGGTTTATAAAAACTTCAATTTTTTTGTTGTCTCCCATAATTGATATCTTTGATTTTTTATTTTACTTAATAAACGCATGTCAACCAAAGTAGTTCAAATTAAACAAATCGGAACGGTTACTTTTTCAAAAAACAGACGTTCTAAAAATATAAAGATAAGTGTAAAACCCGACAAATCGGTGTTGGTTTCTTATCCTTTTTATTGCTCATCTAAAGATATTTTGACATTTGTTCACAAAAGCGAAAATTGGATTCGGCAACAACAGCAAAATGCAGAGTTACGAAGAAATAAAATTGATTCGAATTCAAAACTAGAGACCAAGTTATATTGTATTGAATTTGTATTGGGTGAAAAATATGGAGTGGAAACCAAAAAGACAAGCGTTCAAATTACGGTAATAGATTTTGACTCAGACAAATCGCAAGATTATATTGAAGATATTATAACTCAAATTTATCGTTTTGAAGCTAAAAAAATTCTTCCGTCACGGTTGGCCGATTTGGCCGAAAAACAGAATTTTCAGTTTCAAAGAGTTACCATTCGAAATAACAAACGAAATTGGGGAAGTTGTTCCTCGAAAAATAACATCAGTTTGAACCTGCAAATGATGAAGTTGCCAGATGAATTAATCGATTATATTTTATTGCACGAATTGGTTCACACCGAAATAAAAAACCACGGGCCAAAGTTTTGGGAAAAATTAAATGAAATTACGAATAACCAAGCTCGTGAATTAGCGAAACAGGTTAAACAATATTCTACTTATACCCTTTAGCAAATTATAAAAAGTTGCTTAAAAAAGTTATAATTAGAATGTAATTTCATCAAAAATTGTTTAATTTTTTTACGGATTTTTGTTTTCGTCGGAACATGTATGAAGTTTGAATTTTAACCTTCGGGAATGTGTATGAAAGCGACATTATCCAATTTCCCGAAAAGCTTTTTCCATTCTCTCCAAAGCCTCAACTAAAATACTTCGCGGGCAACCAATATTTATTCGCAACCAGCCATCGCCACCAGTTCCAAACTTCCCGCCGTTGTTTAATCCAACTTTTGCTTTTTCGGTTGCAAACTCCCATAATTCTTTGTCATTCATCTTGTAGGCAGTAAAATCGAGCCAAACAAGAAAGGTCGCTTCAGGTTTCATTACCTTTACTTTTGGCAGTTTGGTTTTGAAAAAATTATCCAAAAACGAATAGTTTTCCCAAACATAATCCAGCATTTGAGTTAGCCACTTATCGCCGTGAGAATAGGAGGCTTCCAATGCTACTGAGCCAAATATATTTCCCATTCCAAGATGACCAATGCCAATTGCTTTCTCGTAACGTTTAAAAGTATTTTTATTGGGGATTATTACCATTGACGACGCCAATCCGGCAACATTAAAGGTTTTGCTGGGTGCCATACAAACCAAGCAATTTTGTGCAATTTCATCTGAAATTGATGCAATCGGAATATGTTTGTGTCCTTCAAAAATCAGGTCGGAGTGTATTTCGTCAGAAACAATCATTATTTTATTTTCGAGACAAATATTCGCTAATCGGGTAAGTTCTTCACGCGTATAAACCACGCCCCCCGGGTTTTGTGGGTTGCATAAAAGCAGGATTTTTGTATTCTCATCGATTTTTGCTTTTAAATCTTCAAAATCAAAAGTATATCTGCCGTTTTCAATTTTTAAAGGATTTTCAACCATTTTGCGTTTTGTTCCTTTTACACAGTCGAAAAACGGGAAATATACAGGCGGTTGTACAATTACACCATCGCCGCCTTTCGAAAAAGTTTCGATGGCAAAAGTTAATGCAGAAACCACTCCAGGACTAAACGAAATCCACTTCTTTTGAATCTCCCAGTTATGACGGGTTTTCATCCAATTAATGATAGATAGAAAATAAGATTCCGACTTAAAAGTATATCCAAAAATTTCGTGTTCGGCACGTTTTTTAATTGCATCAACAATAAAATTGGGTGTTTTAAAATCCATGTCTGCAACCCACAAGGGTAAAACATCGTTTGTTTTAAAAAACCATTCGCGGCCATCGTATTTAATGCAATTGGTTCCTTCTCGTGGAACTATTTCATCGAAATTATATTTTTTCATTTATGAAGAAGTAATTAGTATTTCGTCCAAAATTTTTAGATTAACAATCAATTCGCCGAAGATAATTCAATTCACCTTCTCTTTCAACTTTCAGAACAAAATCAAAACGATTGAGATCCAGACAAAGTTGAAAATCTTGCTGTGGCGACCAGTCTTGTTTCTTCGGTTCGAAAAACCGTGCTCCGGAACCGGTACGCATAGTTTCAACCATCTTATTAAAATCATTAGGTTTTGATTCCAGTTCATTTTTTATGAATTCAGCACAAAGCGTGTCTTCATCGGTGGGATATTCACATGCATAACCCATACAAACCAGCGAAACAGTTTCAGGTTTTTTCGTTTGAATATAGCGCACAATTGCGGCGGCATTTACAAAACTTCCGGTTATAATTTCATCGGCGTTTGTTGCATATGTGATTCCTTGTGTTCCCGAGCTTGTGGTATGTACCATTGTTCTTCCGGTTAAATCCCCACTCAATAATTGTGAAGGCGAATTCCCAAAATCAAATCCTTCTGGTTTCTGTTCGTCTCGTTCGCCAACCAAAATGTATTTTGGATTTTTATCTTTTAATTGATATGCCAAATTAATATCTCCGATAGGAATAATTTTTTCTGCACCAATATCAAAAGCGTAACACGCTGTAGAAAACGCCCTGAATACATCAATAATTACGGTTAATCCCCGGGCAGTCTTTGCACCATCCAAAAGTTGAGAAATTTGAATATTCATTTAAATTTTTTGACGAAAGTATAAAAACTACCTAAAATATTTATTGGTTTTGAGAAAGTTGCAATAATATAAAATTATTAAACTAAAGCTTTTAGGAATGTAACTATTTCATCTTAAGAGCGTAGTGCGATTATCCTGTCATTATTGTTGTTTGTGTTTAGAAAACACTATTCGTCCATTATTTGAAATGTGTGGATTTTTAAAAATTGGAAAAAGGAAATTACGATTTGGTTTATTCTGATTTGTTTGTAGATCATTTGTACATGGTGTAAAAATAAGGCTGATTTCTTGCCATTTGTTTAAAAGTTTCAAAGAAGTCTTTTGTGTTAATTAAAACTTATAAAGGAGAGATTATAAGGAAATGATTGGTTTATTTGTCTCGATTAAATTAAATAAATCAGATTATAATTTAAACTATTTGCAGCCCCAAAAGTCCAAGTCAGTGTTTAGCAATTTTATTGAAAATTAAACTATGCATATTAAGATTGAAAATTTGAATAAAGTTTATCGTGGTGGTAATTATGCGGTAAAAAATTTAAACCTCGAAATTCCAAACGGAATGTTTGGTTTGCTTGGCCCAAATGGAGCAGGAAAATCGACCTTAATGCGAATATTGGTCACTTTAATGAAACCAAGTAGCGGAAAAGTTACCGTAAACGATATGGATCTGGCAAAAAACAGAAGAGAAATACGTTCGATGCTGGGTTACTTGCCACAGGATTTTAGTTTTTTTTCGAAACTAAAAACTTACGAGTTTTTAGATTATGCAGCTCGTTTGGCTGGCATGAAAAATAGCGCTGCCAGACGAACAGCGGTAGAACAAATGCTAGAAGAAGTTGGACTTTTCGAAGCCCGCGACCGAAACGCCAATAAACTATCGGGTGGTATGAAAAGACGGCTGGGAATTGCCCAGGCATTAATAAACGACCCAAAAATTATTATAGTGGATGAACCCACTACCGGCCTCGACCCTGAAGAGAGAATCCGTTTTAGAAACCTGCTTTCAACCATAAGCGCAAAAGATGTTATTATAATACTTTCTACTCATATTGTTGGTGACATTTCGAGTACTTGTGATAATATGGCGCTTTTAAATACGGGGAAACTGGCATTTTCCGGCTCACCCGAAGATTTGGTTAAAGAAGCAGAGGGTCATGTTTGGCAGATAAAAGCAACCGAAAAAGAGTATCTCGAAATTAACGAAAAATATCCGGTAATATCAACCATTCCTATAGACGGAGGATGGGAAGTGCAAGTGGTTGCTAACGATATTAATGGTTATTACGGAGAACCAATTGCACCAAATCTGGAACATGCCTATGTGCATTTTATGGAGAATAATTTAAATCAGTGGTCTAAAGCATAATAGAAAATAAAAATATGATATCACTTCACAACATATTATCAATCTCCAAATACGAACGAAAAACATTGCTTCGGAGCTGGTTTTTTAGAATATTTGGCATTCTTTCGCTTTTGGTTCTTTTTGGAATGAATTTCGGATTTATTATTGAAGGCGGTGGAAACGAAGGTTGGGCCATTCGGAGTATTCCCAGTGCAATACCTTATTTTAACCTTTTAATTTTAAATGTTGCTCAAGCAATAATTGCTGTTTTTCTGGCATCCGATTTTCTAAAACGTGATAAAAAGCTGGACACCACCGAGGTAATTTACATGCGTTCCATGACAAACGGAGAATATGTAATCGGTAAAACCTGGGGTAACTTACAAGTATTTTTAGTGCTGAATGTTATTGTCGTAATTATGGCATTAATTTTTAATGCGCTGGCACAAGGAACTTCAATCGATTGGATTTCGTACGGAGTTTATCTCTTATTAATTAGTATCCCAACTCTACTTTTTATTATGGGACTTTCGTTTTTGCTCATGAGTATTATTCGGAATCAAGCCATTACTTTTGTTTTGATTTTGGGTTATATCGGGATAACACTTTTTCTTGTTCAAGCCAAATTCTATTACATTTTCGATTATATGGCATTTAACATTCCTATGTTAAGTTCCGATATTGTTGGCTTCGGTAACTTGGAAGCTATTTTAATACACCGTGGAATCTATTTCTCACTTGGAATTGGTTTTATCTTTTTAACTATTTTCTTATTGAAAAGACTTCCACAATCTGAGGCAATGACCTATTTTTCTTTAATATTTAGTATTGCTTTTATTGCAGCAGGAGGATATTTAGCTTACAATCACATTAACAAGTTTAAACAAACCGAACAGCTAAGAATTGAAGTTGTAGAATTGAATAATAAATACGTAAAGGAGACAGCGCCCAGCACCATCGATCAATCCATTTTGCTTGAACATTTAGGAAAAACCATTAAAGCAACTTCGAATATTAAATTAAAAAATAACACGGATAAAACCATTGAAAAGTTAGTTTTTAGTTTGAATGACGGATTGAAAATTAGTAGTTTCAAACTTAATGGAGGCGAAACTTCATTTTTACGAGAGAAACATTTAGTAATTGTTTCCGACAAAGTAAATTTAGAAGCCGGTTCAGCGGCAGAAGTTGAATTTATGTACGAAGGCAATATAAACGAAGCACTTTGTTATCTCGATATCGACGAAAAAACCATGCAAGAGAAATATGGGACTTTTGTAATTAATGTGGATAAACGCTTTGCTTTTATTACACCGGAATATGTATTGCTAACACCCGAGGCAAACTGGTATCCCAAAACTGGCGTTACATTCAGCTCCGAAGATGTAAGCTGGCATCAGCAACAATTTATTAATTTCGACTTAAAAGTAAAAACCACCGCGGGTTTGAAAGCTGTTTCACAAGGTGAAATAGACGAAATTTCAGCCGGAGAGTTTACCTTTGAAAATGAGCACCCTTTAACTCAAATTTCTTTAGCAATTGGCAACTATAAGTTACAAAAAATTGAAGCCGATAGTATTGAATTTGGACTCTGGGCACTGGAAGGGCACGAAATTCCTGAAGATGCACTCCCTGAAATAAAAGATACAATTAAAAGTATTATTACAGAACGATTTGAAGATTTTCAAAGGAAATATAATCTTGAATATTCTTTTAACCGATTGTCACTAGTTGAAGTTCCGGCACAGTTTAAAACATTCGATCGCATTTGGACCTCAAGTCAGGAGCTGGTTCAACCCGAACAAGTTTTTATTCCCGAAAAAGGATATTTAATTCGTGAAGCCGATCTAGAAGGTTCTAAAAAACGGATGAAACGTTGGGGAGGTCGTGGCGATAATAACATGACACCTAAAGATATGGAAATGAGGGTTCTTGGAGAATTTCTTGGGCTTTTTGAAAAAGAACAACTGAGTGATTGGAGAGGAGGCAGAAGTGGAATGACAGCGACTCAAACAGCTAATCCATATTTCATTTTTCCAATGTTATATAATTTCCAAAACAATATTCAGTCTGATCAATGGCCCATTACCAATCGTATTTTTGAAGCTTATTTGAAAAGCCAATCCACCGATATGCGGTCGATGTTTATGAGTAGTATGAGTGGCGAAAGCGAAGATGAACGGGCAAATATTACCTTGCAGGATAGTACTTTCGAAGAAATTCTTTCGGATTTGAACCAGAAAAGAATTATCGATAATGTAATAAAACTAAAAGGTGACGTTCTGTTTTCTACTATTAAGTGGAAAGCCGGACAGGAAGAGTTTGACGATTTCCTTCAGAAGTTATTAAATGAAAATAAATTTAGAAATACTTCATTTGAAGAGTTTGACCAAAAAATTAATGCCGAATTTGGAATTGAAATAATTCCAATAATGGACGATTGGTTTAAAGCAACAACATTACCGGGTTACCTTTTTTCTCCTGTTAAAGCTGTTAAAGTAAAAGCGGGCGACATGATGAGAACAATGGTTTCATTAAAAGTAACCAATTTTTCAGATGTTGAAGGAATTGTAAAGTTAACGTTTCGGCTTGGTGGTGGTCCTGGTGGACGTGGAGGTGGACGTGGAGGTGGTTCTTCATCTGCCGATGCGATTGATAAATTAATTTACCTTGAACCTCATCAAACAAAAGACTTAAGCTATTTATTAGATGCCGACCCAAGAATGGTAATGATTAATACCATGACCTCGAAAAATATTCCACAAGTAATTATGAACATGTTTAGGGATATTGAAGAAGATCCCAAAGCAATTCCGTTAGAAAAGGATGTAATTTCTAAAACACAGGTGCAAAATGCATTACCCGGCGAAATTATTGTAGATAATGAAGATCCTGAATTTGAAGTTACTAAAATAGAAAGTGAAAGTATTCTGGAAAGATGGATATTAAAAGAAGATGAAAATACACAAAAGTATGCTGGCATGAATTATTGGAGGCCACCATCTAACTGGACAGCAATAACAAATTCCGATTTTTACGGTGAATATGTTCGGTCGGGTTATTACTTAAAAAGTGGCGATGGATCGCTTTCTGCAAAATGGTATGTTCCGGTAAAAAAAGCGGGATACTACGATGTTTATTTCCACTTGTATAAATCGCGTAGAAGGGGTCGTGGCAGAGATCGTCAGGAAGAAAAAGGTGATTATCATTTTACCATACACGGCGATGACGGACCGGAAGAAGCAGCACTGGAAATACAAAATTCAGATGCAGGATGGAATCATTTGGGTGCATTCTATTTCTCCTCCGATACAGCACTGGTAGAACTTTCCAATAAATCGGAGCTAAAAATGATTTTTGCCGATGCCGTAAAAATAGTAGAGCTATAAAACAATCAATACAATAGAAATGAATTTTACAAAAATCAAACAATTGAAAAGAATAGCAATTCTGGGTTTAATAATGCTTTTGGGAATTTTCGGGGTAAATGCACAAGAAGCAATTACCCTTGATAAAGCGTTAAAAATTGCTGAAACAGGGAGTCCCGACTTACAGCTGTCATCATTAAATCTGGTGCGGTTTCAGAAAAACCTGGAAGCTCAAAGAGCAGCGATGAAATCTCGCTTTTCACTCGATGTGGCACCTTTGTCGTATAGTAATAACAGGCGATTCGACAATAGGGTTTCTGAATGGTACACCAACGAAAACTTAGAAACCAGTGCACGCTTTTTGGTATCTCAACCCATAGCTTTTAGCGATGGAACAATTTCGTTATCCAACGAATTTGGCTGGCAAAGTAGTAATTCCAGTTCAACCGATATTGAAAGCCAGGTGTTTTTTAACAATCTCTATTTGAACGTAAATCAACCTCTTTTTACCTATAACCGGATAAAATTGGAATTGAAAGAGCTCGAATTGAGTTATGAGAATGCAAACATTAGTTATGCGATTCAACGTTTAAACTTAGAAAAAAACGTAACACAATTTTTTTATAATGTTTATATGGCGCAAATGAATTTAACCATTGCCAAAGAAGAGGTGGAGAACACACAAAAAAGTTACGAAATAATTGTAAATAAAGTGGATGCCGGTTTGGCTGCAAAAGAAGAGTTGTACCAGGCAGAATTAAACCTGGCAACTTCAAAATCGTCATTGCAAAATAGCGAGGTAACATTCGAAAATGCAAAAGACCAATTAAAACTTTACCTCGGAATGGATTTGTTTGAAGATATTTTAATTTTAGCCGATATTTCAGCAAACCCGGTGCCGGTTAATTTAGACACCGCTATTAATAGTGGATTAAGTTCGCGAATGGAATTACGTCAACGCGAAATCGACATTGAAAACAGCCAGTTCGATTTGATTAAAACTAAATCGTTAAACGAATTTAGAGGCGATTTAAATTTGCGATTGGGAATTACCGGAGATAACGAAAATATGGGGCAAATTTTTGATACACCAACAAACAGCCCGTCTATTGCATTAAGTTTTAGTGTTCCTCTTTTCGACTGGGGCGAAAAAAAGGCACGAATTGCTGCACAAGAAGCCGCAATTCAATCGGTAGAAATAAATTATTCTGAAGAGAAAAAACAAATTATTATCGGAATCAGACAAGTGTTTCGAAATTTGCAAAACCAATTGAACCAAATTGACATTGCAGTTCAAAACGAGAAAAATGCCGAGTTAACGTACGAAATTAATTTGGAAAGATATGAAAATGGCGATCTCACAGGTATGGATTTGAACCTTTTTCAAACACAGCTTTCCAATAAAAAAATTGCCTACCGACAGGCTTTAATCGATTATAAAATTGAATTGTTGAACCTTAAGATTCAAACTCTTTATGATTTTGAAAAAGGTGAAAAAATTATGCCTGCCGAATTGTATTTAAACAACGAAAAACAATAAACTAAACAGAAAACTAAAAAATTATAATGAAATGAAAAACATAAAATTACTTATTCTACTGGCTGTTGTTGCATTCGCAATGTCGTGCAACAACCAAACCACAACCGAAACAACTGAATTGGCCGTGCCTGTTTCCATCGAAAATGTTAAACTGCAAAGTATTCAACAGTTTATAAACACAACAGGAACTGCTAAGGCAATGTACGAAACCACATTGAATTCGGAAATTACCGGAGAATACCATCTTTTGAAAAATCCGGCAACCGGAAAACAATTCAAATTAGGTGATAAAATTAAAGCAGGTCAGAAAATTATTCGATTTGAAGATGCGGAATACATTAACGGAATTGCAATTGAATCGAAAAAACTGAACATGGAGATTTCGGAGCAAGAGTATGACAAGCAAAAATCGTTGTACGAAAAAGGTGGAGTTACACTGCGTGAATTGCGCAACTCTGAAGTGTCGAGTATTAATACAAAATACGATTTCGAAAGTGCCGAAATTGGCTTGGCGAAAATGAATGTTGTAGCTCCATTCGATGGAGTTATTGTTGAACTTCCTTATTATACAGAAGGAACAAGAGTCGCTACAAATCAGGAAATGGTAAGTTTAATGGCCTATAATAAAATCTATATGGACATTAATCTTCCCGAAAAAAGTATTTCTGAAATTAAATTGGGACAAGAAGTAGTTATTACCAATTATACCATTGTTGAAGATACTTTGAAAGGGATTGTTAGTGAACTCTCGCCAATGATTAGTACAGAAACCAGAACATTTAGCGGCAAACTACTAATTGATAATCCGGATTTGAAATTACGCCCCGGAATGTTTATAAAAGCGGACATTATTACCGCACAAAAAGATAGTGCAGTTGTAATTCCGAAAGATATTATTTTAAGTGGAGGTCGTGGAAAATATGTATTTGTAGTAGGAAGAAATAGTTCTGCCGACGACCGCCGTATTACCACCGGAATTGAAAACCAGGATTACATTGAAGTTATTGAAGGATTAGCCAAAAACGAACGTTTAATAATTAAAGGATTTGAAACTTTACGCGATAATTCGAAAGTGAAAGTTATACTTTAGAACTTACCGGCAACTATTTAGAAAATTAGTAACATGAAGAAATTAACACAATTTTCTGTCGATTATCCGGTAACTATCCTAATGGCTATCCTTGGAGTTTTACTCCTGGGTTATATTTCATTCGATAAACTGGGAGTTGACCTGTTTCCTGATTTAAATTCTCCTCGTATTTTCGTGGAAATACAATCGGGCGAACGACCACCTGAAGAAATGGAAAAGCAGTTTGTGGAAGGCATCGAAGCGTTGGCAATTCGTCAATCGGATGTAACGCAAGTAACTTCCATTTCTAAAGTAGGTTCAGCGCAAATTACGGTTGAATATACGTGGGAAAAAGACATGGATGAGGCTTTTCTCGATTTGCAAAAATCGTTAAATACACTCACTCAAAATTCAGAAATAGACGATCTGAAAATAACACAACACGACCCCAATACTTCGCCGGTTATGGTTCTCGGATTAACTCATTCCGAGATAACCGATATGAATGAAATTCGCAAAGTAGCCGAGAATTATATTCGGAATGAATTGGTTCGGCTCGAAGGAGTTGCCGAAGTTGAATTGGCGGGACAAGAAGAGAACGAAGTTATTATTGAAACCAATCCTTACCGTTTAGAGTCGCAAAATCTTACAATGGACGAGGTAAGTACTCGAATTCAGAATTTTAACCGGAATGTTTCCGGCGGACAAATTAGTGAATTGGGTATACAATACATTGTTAAAGGGGTAAGTATGCTTAACACCACTGAGGATTTTGAAAATTTGATTGTTGGTTACAAAGCGGTGCGGGCAGAAACCGAAGGACAGACTACAATTGAAAGAGCTCCAATATATTTAAAAAATGTAGCAACAATATCGTACGGAAATAAAGAGCCTGCAAATATTGTTCATATTAATGGAGAACGTTGTGTTGGTCTTTCAATTTATAAAGAAACAAAATACAACACCGTAAAATCGGTGGAACAAATAAAAGAAGCTTTAGTAGATATTGAAAAAGCATTACCCGGTTATAATCTAACAATGGTATCTAACCAGGGTAAATTTATAAGTGATGCGATAAAGGAGGTACAAGATACAGCGTTGCTTGGCATTCTGCTGGCAATTGTAGTATTGTTTTTGTTTTTAAGACGGTTTGGAACAACGCTAATTGTAAGTATTGCCATTCCTATTTCTATTATTGCCACTTTCAATTTAATGTATTTCAACCACCTCACCATAAATATTATGACTTTGGGAGGACTCGCGCTCGGTGCAGGTATGTTGGTTGACAATGCCATTGTGGTTATGGAAAATATTTTCAGAAACCACGAAAATGGGATGAGTGTTAAAGATGCAGCTATTAAAGGAACCGCTGAAGTTGGAGGCGCGATTACTGCCTCAACATTAACCACAATTATTGTTTTTCTTCCTATTGTTTATTTGCATGGAGCTTCGGGCGAGTTATTTAAAGACCAGGCCTGGACCGTTGCATTTTCGCTTATTTCATCACTTTTTGTGGCTATTTTCTTAATTCCTATGTTGTACCACAGGATTTATAGAAATAAAAAAGCGCCAGTAAAACACAAATCCGTGAAAGTCGGTGGTTATGGTCGTTTCCTCGAAAAATTACTAAAAGTGAAATGGGCTGTAATTATCATTTCAACCCTTGTAATTGCATCATCCTTTTTATTGATTCCTTACATAGGAACAGAGTTTATGCCGAAAACCGAAACAAGGGAATTTACCCTTGAAATGAAATTGCAGGAAGGCACAGAACTGAGGCGTACTGAAGCAATGGTTAAAAATATAGAAGTGATTCTTTCTGATTTTTTAGGTGATAATTTAGAAATTATTTTTTCGCAGGCAGGTCCTTCCACCGGAATTTCAGGAGACGAAAGTTCAGTTTTTGAAGGTGAAAATACCGCCGAAATTATGGTGACTCTTAAGGAGGGAACAACAATTTCTTCAGAATCGGTAATCGCTTCATTAGATAAATTAACATCCAATATCCCGGGACTAGAAGTTAGCTTCTCGCAAGAACAGAGCGCATTAAAATCTATATTAGGTACCGACGAGGCTCCTGTTGTTGTTGAAGTTCGTGGCGAAGATTTGGATGAAATAGAATCGATTATTAATCAGGTAAAGGAAAAAATGGGTGGAGTCGATGGATTATTTAATATACAGACATCCATTGAAGATGGTGCGCCCGAAGTAGAAATAAGGGTTGATCGGGTGCGTGCAGGGATGAATAATATTGATATAAGCTCCGTAATTACACAGGTTCAGGATCAACTGGAAGGAAAAAATGCAGGTCAACTTGAAAAAGATGGCGAAATGCGTGACATTACAATTAAGATTCCGGAAAAGGGATTAAATGAAATTAGTGATCTTGCAATAACTGCGGGCACACAAGTTTTCAGGCTCAGCGAAATTGCGGATATTTCGTATGGCGTTTCGCCTAAAGAAATTTTTAGACGAAACCAAAACCGTATTGGAAAAGTTACTGCACAAATGGATAAAGGTTTAGCGTTGGATAAAGTATCGGTGCAAATTCGCGAAGCAACCGGAAGTATCGATTTACTTCCCGACTATCGGATTTTAGTAACTGGTGAAGAGGAAAAAAGGCAGGATTCGATGAGTAGCCTGGGATTTGCATTAATGCTTTCTATTATTTTGGTGTATATGGTTTTGGCCTCTCAATTCGAATCATTAATACATCCATTTACCATTCTGTTAACCATTCCGTTGGCAGTTGTAGGAAGTATTTTAATCTTTTTCGCATTCGGGAAAACACTAAATATAATGGCAATTATTGGTATAATTATGCTGGTGGGTATCGCCGTTAACGACTCCATAATTTTGGTTGACAGGATCAACCAGTTAATAAAAGAAGGAGTGGATAGGAAAAATGCAATTATACAAGCAGGGCAACAACGTATCCGGCCAATTATAATGACCAGTTTAACCACTGTTTTAGCATTACTTCCGTTAACCATAGGTTTTGGAGAAAGTGCTTCACTTCGTTCGCCAATGGCGCTTGCAGTTATTGGTGGTTTAATTACATCCACACTTTTAACGCTAGTTGTAATTCCTTGTGCTTACGATATACTAGACCGCTTTAGAAGTCTGTTCGTAAGAAATAGAAACTAAAAACAGAACACAAATAACACAGATTGAACTGATTTTCACAGATAAAATGCAGAATTCAAATTACATCCATTCCGAAAATACTGAACAAGTTATTAAATGCTTTTGTAAAGTATGTAACGAGCTTAGTTGTGGTTTTCCGGAAAAAGTATCTCAAAATGCACTTTATCATCCGTGCTCCATTATTAAAGAATAGAAATGAAATTCATCATAAATAGAAAAATATTTATCAGCATGTTGTTTATGGGACTGACCATGTTGGGTTATGTCTCGTATAAACGACTACCGGTAGAGTTAATGCCAAACGCAGAGCTTCCCATGCTGTTTGTTCAGATTCGCTCGAATATTGAAGTGGATCCCACATACATGGAAAATCAAGCGGTTATCCCAATTGAAGGGGCAATCAGCACGATGGAAGGGATTGAAAACATGGAGACTAACTTGAATAATCGCACAGCGTCTATTCAGGTTGACTTTAAGCAGAATGTAAACTTTAAATATACATTCCTCAAACTCCAGGAAAAAATTGATCAGGTAGCTGATAATCTCGACGACAATTTTACAGTTACAGTTAATAAGGTTGACATCCAGCAGCTTACCAATCAGTTTATGGAGTTGCAGGTTCGCGGAACCGGTGGAACTGATCGCTTGCGGAATATTGTGGATCAGGAGATTTCTGCGCAAATGGAGAATATTGACGGAGTAGCTTCGGTCACAGTTTTTGGTGGAAAAGAACGTTCTATCGAAATTTCATACGATCTAGCTGCGTGCGAAGCCTATGGAATTACACCATCGCAGCTTAGAAGTTCAATTGTTCAAAACTCAAGTAACCGAACTTTTGTAGGATCTTTGCACGATTCGCAAAAGAAATATCTTGTGCACGTAACTTCAGAATACGACAATGTTTCGGATATTGAAAACATTATTGTGGCCGAGGGTCCGGTGTATTTGAAAGATGTAGCGGATGTATATTTTGGTGTAAAAGAAGAAGAAACCATTAGTCGGGTAAACGGTTTAGATGCCGTGTCGATATTGCTGGTGAACGATTCGCAAGCAAATCTTATCGATTTGGCTCACCGGGTTGAGGATCAAATTCTGGAACTCAATAGAAAGTTGGCGCCAAAAGATATTGAAATTGTGGTGCAAACCAACCTGGCAGAAACCATGGAAGACAATATCGACCAGATTATTAATTTAGCTTTAATAGGTGGTTTACTAGCTGTTTTTGTATTGTGGATGTTTCTTAAAAATGTCAGAATTGTTCTCTTTATAGCGCTTGCAATTCCGATTTCAGTATTTACGGCATTTAATCTGTTTTATGCCTTCGATATTTCGTTGAATAGTTTAACGTTGGTTGGATTAGTGCTGGCAATTGGAATGTTGCTCGATAATAGTGTTGTTGTTCTGGAAAATATTTATCGGCTTTCCGGAAATAATTATGATGCGGATCGATCGGTAATCCAGGGTACTACAGAGGTTTGGCGATCGATTGTTGCAGCCACACTTACTACGGTTACTGTTTTTCTCCCATTTGTTTTCTCATCAGATTACATGATAAAATTGCTGGGTAATCATATTGGTATTTCCATCATTTCAACCTTAATTGTTTCGTTATTTGTTGCATTGATGTTGATTCCTATTGCAGCCCATATTTTGCTTAAAGGGAATAAATCGGACAATATTTTTTATGAAAAAGTAACCACAAACAATCGGATAGTTCAGATTTATATTTTGTTGTTAAAAGCAAGTATGAGAGGCCCGGCAAGCACAATTATTGGAGCGATTGTGCTGTTCTTTGTTTCTGTTTTTATTGTTTTGGCAATAAGTGTAAATAATTTGGAAGAGGTTGAAGAAACTCAGTTTTCTATTTATGTTACAATGCCAACTGGTTCAACTCTGGAAGCCACAGACATTGTAGTTGCCGAAGTTGAAACCCGTTTGGATGAAATTAAGGAAAGAGAAGATCTTGTCTCCAAAATACAGCAGGAAGAAGCAATTTTAACCTTCATTTTAAAAGAAGATTACAAAGATATTGATGACCGCACTGTTGCTGAAATTAAGTCGGAGGTTGAAACTCTTGTTAGAAGTATTTCAAGGGCAGAAATTAGTTTAACCGCACCAACTTCAAGTACCAGTTTTGGTGGTGGCGGAGGTGGCAGCCGTTCGGGAACTGCTGGTTTTAGTGCATTTTTGGGAATTGGAACAAACCAGGAACGTGTTGTAATTAAAGGCAAAGATTTTGGAATAATGAAAGGTGTGGCTGAAGATCTGCAATATTACATCGAAGATCTGGAATCCATCAGTAGTGCAAATGTAAGTGTTGCCAGTAATCGCCCAGAGGTACATCTGTTTTTTAATCAACTTCTTTTAACCGAATATGGTCTCAACTTAAATAATATTACTTCTGAATTGGGTTCATTTTCACGAGAATTTACTGCTGGAGTAAATTTCAATCAGGGAAATGAAGAGTATGAAATTGTTATAAAACAAAAGCTTACCGAGGAAGAAGAGGAGAAGAATGATCAATACGGAATGGATGATTTACGCCGCTTGCAAATAAGCAATTCACTAGGCGCAACCTACGATTTGCAAGACATTTCTGAATTGGTTTATGCCGATGGAATGCGGAGTATAACTCGGGTGAATCAGGAAAAACAAATAGAATTGACTTACCGTTTTGTGGATGAAGCAGAACAATCGAAAGACCTTTTGGAAGCTTACCGTTTGGAAATTGACGAAGTAATTGGTTCGTACAAATTACCGGCGGGGGTTGCCATCCAGGTAATTCACGAAGAAGATCAGTATTCTGAATTCTATTTTCTTATTGCTGCTGCTTTCATTTTAATATTAATGATTTTAGCTTCGGTATTCGAATCGGTGGTAACTCCATTTGTATTAATGTTTTCTGTCCCACTTGCTGCAATTGGTTCGTTTCTGGCATTAATATTTACCGGAAACAGTATATTTAATGCCAACACACTTATGGGATTTCTGATTTTGCTGGGAGTAGTGGTAAACAATGGAATTATATTAATCGATTACACCAATATTCTCAGGAAACAGGGGCATCGGAAATCACGCGCTTTAATGACAGCCGGCCTTTCGCGTGTTCGTCCTATTTTAATTACTGCAATTACAACTATCGTTGCTTTGTTCCCACTTGCAATGGGCCAAGCTGAATATGTTGGAGCAATTGGTGCACCATTCGCAATTACTGTAATTGGAGGTTTGGCGTTAAGTACAGTGCTTACTTTGGTTTTTATCCCAACATTATATGCCGGAATGGAAAATGCATTAAAATGGATGAAATCGTTGAATTGGATGCTGAAAACCGGAATGATGATTGTTTTTGTTGTTGGCGCAATTTATATCTACTTCGAAGTAGATACATTTATGTGGCAAATGTTGGATTTTATGCTGCTCATAATTTTAGTTCCAGGCAGCGTCGCATTTACAATGACCAGTTTACGACAGGCAAATACAAAAGTTATCGACGACAAAGAACCCATTCGAATTGATATTCAGAAACTGGTTAAAGTTTACGATCGCGACAGTCGCTTTGTTAGAGAATGGAAGTCGGGAATAAAAATTAGAGAACGCGCCGGATTAACAAAAGATTTTAAAAAAGCACGCGATTTTAGCGAACTTATTTGGCAAATTCCACTCTTCGGATTCTTGGTATATTTCACCTTCATCTATTTAGAAAGTGACCTTTGGACTTGGATAATTTCTCATTTTGTATTTTTCTTTTTATTCTTGTTGAGAGTGCCGTTAAATCAGGTACTAATCAATAAACACGAGGCTACATCGAAACCGAAATACTTCAAAATAAACTCGTTCATAAAGAATATTCTTTATTGGGTTACTCCGGCAATATTTCTGTTTCTATTCTTTAAACGATGGGATAATGTTGGGATGGTAATTTTTGTGGGAATTATTTGGTTATTATTATTAATCGTTTATAGTTCAGGTCAATATATTCATAAAAAGAATGTAAACATTGCTAGAATAGAAGGTCGGTTTGGAGTATTACGTCGTGGCTATTTTAATATGGTTCGCCAAATTCCGATTATTGGAAAACACAAAACTCCTTTCCGTGCATTAAATGGTGTTTCTCTTGAAATCAGAAGCGGAATGTTTGGTTTGCTTGGACCCAACGGTGCAGGGAAATCTACCATGATGAGGATTGTTTGCGGTATTCTTGAACAGAGTTATGGAAAAATTTGGATAAATGGATTGGATACCCAGGAATATCGTGAAGAATTACAAGGATTAATTGGTTATTTGCCACAGGCTTTTGGAACATACGAAAATATGTCGGCTTGGGAATTTTTGGATTATCAGGGAATTTTAAAGGGAATTAAAGACACCAAAACCAGAGACGATCGATTGGAATATGTTTTGAAAAGTGTTCACTTGTTCGACCGCAAAGACGATAAAATCGGATCGTTTTCGGGAGGAATGAAACAACGTATTGGGATTGCTCAAATATTACTTAACCTGCCACGTATTTTAGTTGTTGATGAACCAACTGCAGGTCTCGACCCACGCGAGAGAATTCGCTTCCGTAATTTACTGGTTGAATTAAGTCGCGAGCGGATTGTAATATTTTCCACCCACATTATCGAAGATATTTCGAGTTCGTGTAATCAGGTAGCTGTAATAAATCGTGGCGATTTGAAATATTTTGGAACTCCGAATGACATGATAAATATGGGTAACGACTTTGTTTGGCAGTTTACAATTCCTGCCAAAGATTTTGATTCTATTGACGATAAAAAATTAATAGTACACCATATGCGCGACGGAGAGAACATAAAAGTTCGTTGCCTTTCGCAGGATAAACCTTATGAAAATGCAGTAAATGTATCTCCACACCTGGAAGATGCTTATTTGTGCCTACTTAAAGATTTTGATAAAAAAAGAGAAGTAAATGAGTAAGAAATTAAATATACGAAATCGGTTAATCGTTTCAATTAGAATGATTCGATACAACTTGAGAATAATTTTTGCAAACCGTTTCATTTGGTTTTTAGTATCGGCGTTTGGTTTTTTTGCATTTTTTGCTGTTCAAATGATTTTAGAAAGAAATAATATTGATGATGGGACAATTTATAATTTGTTGATTTTTCCGGGGATGTTATTGATTTTCTATCCTTCAGCTTTTGGAATTCAAAACGATGATGATTCCAGAATGTTGGAGATTCTTTTTGGTATTCCCAACTACAGGTATAAAGTTTGGCTGGTGCGGTTGGTAATGATTTACGTGCTGATATTCATTATTATTGCTCTGTTTGCAGTAGTGGCTTCTATTCTACTGTACAAAATCAATGTTATTGAAATGGCATACCAGTTAATGTATCCAATTGTTTTTATCGGTTCCATGGCTTTTATGTTCTCAACCCTTATTAAAAACGGGAATGGCACCGCGGTAGTAATGGTATTAATAGGTGTTACATTAATTATACTTCAAGATGTAGTGGAAAGAACGCAATGGAATGTATTTTTAAATCCATTTGATATCCCTGAGAATTTAAATCAGGTAATCTGGGAGGGAACAATTTCCAACAACAGAATTTTTCTGGGAATAGGAATGTTAGTGTTTATTTTATACGGGCTTTTTAATTTACAAAAACGCGAGAAGTTTGTTTAAAATATACTTTTTAAAATAAAAAATCCGTACAGTTATGTAGGGATTTTTTGTTTTATTGAATCCTTATTAATTCCGAAAATTCATTAATTTTATATCTTTTAAAATTTGAATTTGTGCTAAAACCTATTTCAATTCTTCTGTTCATTATTTTTCTCTTTTCTTCAGCAACATCTTTTTCAGCAGAGAAGTTAAAAATTCGGCGTGCTACCGAAAAAATTGAATTTGATGGTAAACCAGATGAATTGGCATGGCAGTTAATAGATACTTTGCAAATGACCATGCATTCACCTGTTTTTAATGGAAATGCAACCGAAAGAACGGTAGTAAGAATAACGTACGATGACCAGTTTTTATGGATTGGAGCAAAACTTTTGGTAAACGATCCATCTCATATTAAAGCTTCTTCAAAAAAGCGGGATGAGATGAGTGCAAACAGCGATTTTTTCGGTGTAGTTTTAGATACCTACAACGACAATGAAAATGCAATGGGATTTTTTACCACACCGGCCGGACTTCGCATGGATGCTTCAATTTCTAATGATGCTTCGAGCAGGGAACCATTAAATCCCGACTGGAATACGTTTTGGGACGTTAAAGTTTCGCAAGATAATAAGGGTTGGTATTGCGAAATGAGAATTCCTTTTTCCAGTCTTCGTTTTCAAACCGAGAACGGGATTTCTGAAATGGGATTAATTTCCTGGCGTTGGTCGGCTCATAATAACGAAAATGTCACGTTTCCTTCAATCGATCCTAAATATGGAACGTGGGCAACCTGGAAACCATCGGTTGCGCAAAAAGTAATCTTTAAAGATGTAAAGCCTTCAAAACCAATTTATTTTTCACCCTACGTTTTAGGAGGGCACACAAATAATAATACTTTAAACAGCGATGAAACTGCCTATTTAAACGAAAACAAGTTTATTAACGAAATTGGGGGCGACTTAAAATACAGTATTACCAGTAATCTTACCATGGATTTAACTGTTAATACCGATTTTGCTCAAGTTGAAGCCGATGATCAACAGGTTAATTTAACACGTTTTTCGCTTTTTTTTCCTGAGAAACGAATGTTTTTTCAGGAAAATGCCAGTATTTTTAGTTTTAATCTGGGTGGCCCAAATGATCTGTTTTATAGTCGTAGAATTGGTTTAGACGATGATGGAAATCAAGTGCGAATTTACGGGGGTGCTCGTGTTTATGGTAGAGTTGGTAAATGGGACATGGGATTTTTAAATATGCAGACTGCAAATTCGGAGCAATTGCCATCCGAGAATTTTGGGGTTTTAAGAATGCGTCGACAGGTAATTAATCCAAATTCATATGTTGGGGGAATTCTAACTACTAGAATTGGATCGAATGGAAATTACAATACAGCTTATGGATTCGATGCTAATGTCCGTGTTTTTGGAGACGATTATGTCAATTTTAAAATGTCTCAAACGTACGAAACAGAAATTAATAGTGAATTCGCTTCATTGGAGCCAACCCGAATTCGTTTAAATTGGAGACGGCGAACGCAAGAGGGGTTTGCCTATTATGTTTCATTGTCCCATTCAGGCGAAAATTTTAATCCCGGAGTTGGTTTTGAAATGCGCGATAGTTACCAGGCTTTGTCCTCTCAAATTCAATGGGGTTGGTTACCGGGTGAAAACTCTAAGCTTTTTAGTCATAGTTTAGCTATAAAATTCTTAAACTTTTATAGTTCCATTACTGGGAAACTTGAATCTGGATCAATCGGCCCAGAATGGAAGTTTCAAACCAGAAATTTCCTAAAGGGATCTATAGAATTGAAAAAATTTATTGAAAATGTAGATGAGTTACTTGAATTCTCTGATGACGCAGTTGTTCCGATTGGCAGTTATGAATCTTACGGAGTTAAAGCCATGATGATGACCCCAATGACAAAAAGGATTTACGCCGAAATGAAACTTGAAGGTGGCCAGTTTTATGATGGCCGGCGTTTTTCATATATGATTTCACCGTTTATAAATTTGTCATCCAGCGTGTTAATTTCAGGAACGTACCAGTTTGATGCAATTGGTTTTTCAGGAAGAAAGCAAGAATTTATGAATCACATTGGACGACTAAAATTTGAATACATGCACAGCACAAAACTTTCGGCAAGTACTTTTGTGCAATACAATACTTTCGATGCAGCATTAGCCGGAAATTTCAGACTCCGTTTTAATCCGCGTGAAGGGAACGATTTTTACCTCGTTTTTAATGAATACCGAAATTTAAAACCCGATTTACAAATACCACGTCTGCCTGTTCTTGCAAATCGTACTTTACTTTTAAAATACACACATACTTTTGTTTTATAGCAGTTCTCTTATGCAAATTATGTATTATTTCAATCTCAGGTTAATATTTTTCACTTTTCCGATTAATCATTGGTACAAATCGCACCGGAAAAACAACATTTTCTCTTATTTTTACATGCTTCTTTTTTAGCAAAACGAGAGACTGAACCGAACTTTCTCCTACCGGAATTATCATTCTACCACTTTCGGAAAGCTGGTCTTTTAATTGCTGAGGAATGTGTGTTGGCGAACAGGTTACTATAATTGCATCGAATGGTGCATGTTCCGGCCAGCCTTTGTAGCCATCGTCAATTTTGGTATAGATATTTTTGTATCCCAATTCGGCAAACAGAATTTTTGCTTTTTCACCCAATGTTTTAAAAATTTCTATGGTAAAAACCGAATCATAAATTTCAGGTTAAATTGCTGCCTGATAACCTGACCCGGTACCAATTTTAAGTATTTTGTCGGTTGGATTTAAATCGAGGGCATTTGTCATAAACGCAACAATGTAGGGTTGTGAAATGGTTTGCCTATCGGTAAGGGGAAGTGGTGAATCGTTGTATGTTTTCGAAATATAATTGGGCAAAACAAACTGATGTCTTTGAACTTTCTGAAATACTTTCAGAACTTCAGGACTGGAGATTCTCCGCGATTCAATTTGAGTTTGCACCATTTTGTAGCGCATGGAAGAAAATACATCATTCCCTTGTGAAACAGCCTCGTATTCATTAAAAAAAACAAAAGAACAAATAATAAGGCTATTTTATATGACCATATATTTGTGATTTTTGTAATCATAATTACCCTGTTTAACGTGTAAATTCATTTGTAGTTTCTCCATTTCCTTACAAATTCAAAATTGTATAATTTACAACCCTGCTTTTTGTTATCTCATATTTCTGTGAACATTTGATTGGCGATTATTCAGTTAGTATCGACATTTTTTAAATGCGCCGCGAACGTAAAATAAATCCGGGTAAAACAAAGGCTCAATAATAGCATTGGGTACATTTAAGAGAGGGATTCCATTTTTTTAAAGGGATGGAATCCCCTTTTATTTTGTTATTTTCGTAAAAAAACCTGAAATCAATGAAACAACTAACTATCATTTTTGCTTTTTTTTTCATTTTAAATTCTTGCGAACAAAAATCCACCATTTCGTCTGAAACTTTTAATCCGGATTGGAGCGAAACCTTCCCCGGAATTTGGAAAGCAACAGTAAATCAGCCTGAAGATTTTAATCTGCTTTCGGTGGCGAACAAAGCTCCACGAAGTGAAACATTAAATAAAAAATCTAATCAGGATTTTCCAATTTCAGAAGAAGAAATAAAAACATTCACAAAAAACGGTAAAACCTATCTGAGGTTTCCACTGGAAAAAGAAGAGCAGATTTATGGTTTTGGGTTGAACTTTAAAACCGTACAGCAGCGCGGGCAAATTTTACGGCTGCATGTCGATCATTATGGAGGAGAAGATAATGGAAGAACCCATGCTCCAGTTCCATTTTATGTTTCGTCGAAAGGTTACGGCGTTTTAATAAATGCAGCACGTTACATCGATGTTTATGTAGGAACCGGAGTTAGGATTGATACAAAAAATCCACCAATAGTTTACGATAGAAATGCCAAAGATGGCTGGACATCAAAACCATACTCCGATAATCTTGAAATTGTAATTCCAGCCGATGGAGTTGAATTAATTCTTTTTGCGGGAGAAAACATGCTCGATGTGGTTCAGCGTTTTAATCTGTATTGCGGCGGTGGTGTTTTGCCTCCCAAATGGGGGCTGGGTTTCTGGCATCGAACGCCAACACTTTATAATACCGCAGATATTCAAAATGAAATAAACGGTTTTGCTGAAAAGGATTTTCCGCTTGATGTGATTGGATTGGAACCCGGTTGGCACAGCAAATCGTATCCGTGTACTTTCGAGTGGGACAAAACGCGTTTTCCAAATCCTGCAGAATTATCTAAAAATGTTGGTGAGCAAGGAGTTCATTTAAATCTTTGGATGAATCCTTATCTTTCGCCGGACGGTATTTTATACGATAAAATGTTGCCGTACTCCGGTTCACACACGGTTTGGAACGGAATTGTACCCGACTACACCATGAAAGAATCACGCAAAATTATGCAGGATCATATGAAAAAATACCAATTGGATACAGGTATGAGTGGATTTAAAATGGATGAAGTAGATGGTTACGATCGTTGGTTGTGGCCCGATATTGCTTCGTTTCCATCGGGACTGGATGGCGAGCAAATGCGACAAACATACGGCACGCAAATGATGACTCTAACCGATGAAATTTACCGCGAGAAAAACGAGCGGACTTACGGTTTAATTCGCGCAGCCAACGCAGGTTCTGTTTCGTATCCATATGTTATTTATAACGATTATTATAACCACAAAGATTTTATTACGGCATTAATAAACTCAGGATTTAGTGGATTACTTTGGACTCCGGAAGTGCGTGCCAGTAATTCGGAAGAGGAGTGGTTGCGTCGCATGCAAACCACCTGTTTTTCGCCAATGGCAATGATAAATGCCTGGGCAGATGGAACAAAACCTTGGTCGTTTTCAACCGTTTACGAACAGTGCCAGGAAGTGGCATTTTTACGCATGCAAATGTTGCCTTATCTCTACTCTACTTTTGCCGATTACCATTTTAACGGGACTCCGCCTTTTCGCGGAATGAATCTTGAACCAGGATTTGAAGCGAATTTAGAAGTTAAACAGACAAAATTAGATGGTTCTAAAAATCCGTATGCAGAAGCAGTAAAACGCGAAGTAAAAGACCAATATATGATGGGCGAATTTTTAATGGTTGCTCCATTGTTTAATTTGGATGAAGGAAGAAAAGTAATTCTGCCAAAAGGAAACTGGTACGATTTTTACACCGG
>CAYZBC010000029.1:0-28074 GCA_964476535.1 uncultured Maribellus sp. | reverse complement strand
CCATAAACCCTCTTGCGAAATAAGCCCGTCGTGACTATATTCGGTATGCGAATGCGTGTTTACCAGAATGGTATTATCCGCATTATTTACAATGGTATTGTTTGGCAGGGGAATAAAAACAACGATTACAAATGCAACAAACCACAATCCAATTACAATTGGAAAATGAACCAGCTGTCCAATAATATATTTCTTTTTTAATTGTCTGTCTTTTACTAAAATCGACTTAATAACGCTGTAGACGAAATAAATTACCAATATCCAATGCAATACAAATTTGAATTCTTCAATGGCAAAAAATGCCCGATTAAAGTACAGCAAAACTCCCAGAAAAGGTTCAAAAACGATTCTCCAAATGGAAATATGGATCCCGTATTCTGTCATAATTTCCAGAGTGAGCGCATTAACAATATGAATGGAATAATGAAAAAGAACGGAAACAAGAATTATGGAAGTTATTAGAACCGCTGATATAAATATTTGTTTATTAGTCAATAATTTCATAAGAGTATTATTATTTTTCGTCTGGAACGTATTGATACGATTCGCCCCAAATCAACACAACAACCGGATATTTAGAAGCTTTAAGCTCGGCATAATTAAGTCCAAGATATTTGTCGTCGCCCCAATAAGGCAGCCTGTCCCAAACCGTGTGACCCAATTCAAGTTCGTGCCCCGGCACCACTAATTTAGGATTAAAACCTTTTACAATCCTGAAAATATCCGTCGTCCAAGCAATAGGCATTAAAACATCCACTTTATGATTTTCAGCTAACCGATCAATCCATTCAAAGTCAGTCATAAAATCACCTTCATTTATCTGATCGCCGGTATGTGCCAGAGTAATTCCTTCCGGAGTGGTCAGCAGATAAACATTATTGGGAATGGATTGCATCTGATGACCAGGAAAAACAACCAAATCCAAACTGTAATTCTGAAGTTTTAGTTTTTGGGTTTTAGCAGCAACCCGATCGGGATGAATTATTTTTGAATGAATTGGATCTTCAAGCCAAACCTCATCAAGCGACAAAACAGGCAAACCATAATCAATGAATCGTTCCGCTACGTTCTTTTCAGCATGATCGGCATGACGATGAGTAATAAGCAAAGCATCGCATTGCTTTACAATCCGGTTCATTTCATCTGCATTCATTGCAAAATCCTGCGAGCCCGAAGTAATTCCACTAACCAAATCGAAAGCCAATGTAACGGTTTTTGTACGGGTAATAAAACCCATATCGTAAATCTTCCAAATACGCACACCTTCTAAAACCTCGGTCTCTTCCAGATCTTTAATCACTTTGTTAACACGTTCATGAAAAAATTGCTGCACAGGCTTTCGAAATGCAGCGTAATGTTCATGAAAAACTGCATCCATCAGAAGTTTTGCAGTTCCTCGTTCTCTTGGTTCGGGAATGGCAGGTAAATATTTGGAAAGAATAGATTGTACGGTATCTAAAAAGACTTTCGCCTGCCTGTCGAGATAATCATTGTCCTTTTGACTCAACTGAGAATCAGGCTTTCCCCCACCCTTTTTAGGATCGTGAAATTGTGCTTTTAATTCATTAAAACTGATGAACAAAAAGCATAACAAAATGAATATTCTAATCCTCATTTTTTCTTTTTATTTATCATTTTGGCTAAGTTCTTTCATTACAAAATTAGGATACATTACGTCGTGCACTTTTTCAACAACAATATCCTGGGATAAATTAAACGAGTCTGTCAGGCGAATATCTTTCGACGAAGCACCAATACGTACTTCATAATCACCTTTGTCGGCCACCCACGCACTAATTCCACTCCAGAATGACGCCAAAGAATGTTCATCCAATTCAAAAGAAAGCTGCTGGCTCTCCCCCGGCTGAAGTAATTTGGTTTTGGCAAATCCTTTCAATTCCTGAACCGGTTTCTCCAATACTGACTGAGGAGCAGCAAGATACAATTGAACAACTTCTTTTCCTGCTACTTCTCCTATGTTCTTCAATGTAACCGTAACAATTATTTTTGAAGCGAAACTGGTTCTACTCAATTTCAAATTGGAGTAGTCGAAAGTTGTATACGACAAACCATAACCAAATTCGTAAGCAGTTGGCACATCAAACGAATCGTAATAACGATAGCCAACATAAATACCATCGGTATAGAACGAGTTGACAGGTTCGTCAACCGGCATCCCCGGGAAAGTACTTGATGATGGTACATCTTCATACTTTAAAGGAAACGAATCGGGTAATTTGCCCGAAGGATTAACCGTACCTTTTAAAATATCAGCAACAACACTTCCTCCTTCTTGTCCCGGTTGCCATGCCATAAGAATTGCATCGGGATAATCTCTCCAGCTTGCTGTTTCCCAAACACCTCCAACATTTAGTACTACTACCACTTTTTTCCCGGCAGCATGAAAAATTCCACAAACATCACGCACAAGATCAAGTTCAATTTGAGTTATTGGCAGGTATCCGTTTTCGTAGTTTTCTCCACCACTTCTACCAAGTATAATAACTGCAACATCAGATTTTGATTCATATTTTTCAATATCAACTTTAGACACCGCTTGTTCCTTGCTAAATGCTACTAACCTTTTTTTGAAATGTGGAGGAGCCTGATCATCTGTTATTCCATTATCAGCGCGCATTTTAGGATTATCAAAATAAGGCGGTACCAAATTTTCTTTTTTTGTTTTTTCAATAAAAGAAGTGTAAGATTTTTCCATCTTTTCCAACACATTGAATCCTGCCGTTTTGAGACCTTCGTTTACTGATGTTTCATATTTGTTGCTTCGAATACCTCCACTTCCCGTTCCGGCCGCAATTAAATAATAGGCAATTTTTCCAAAAACAGCCACCGTTTTTTCCTGCTTAAGTGGAAGCGTATTGTTTTCATTTTTCAATAGCACCATTCCTTCGCCCACTGCCTCTCTGGCTATTTTTGCGTGTGCTTCCAAATCCGGTTTTAAAGATGGTGTATATCCTGTCATACTCGGAGAACTTAACTTAAGCCTCATGTTGTAACCCAAATTTTTATCGAGCGTACTTTCATCGAGTGTTTTGTTTTGTACGGCAGCCGTAACTTGCTTTAATTCATCCGCACTGCCACTCATAATTAAATTGTTACCTGCACGCACCTGTGCCACAACATCTCCGTAATTCATATCAAAATCGGTCATAAACAAACCATCGAAGCCCCATTCTTCGCGTACAATATCTTGTAAAAGATCGGGAGTTTCGGCAGTATAAAAACCATTTAGTTTATTGTAAGAAGTCATTATTGCTTTTGGATGACTCTCTTTTACTGCAATTTCAAATCCCCGCAAATAAATCTCGCGCAAAGCTCTCTGACTAACAACTGCATTGTACTTTCTCCGGTTCGACTCCTGATTATTTGCCACAAAATGTTTTAAAGTGGCTCCTATTCCATTCGACTGCAAACCATTAACCATTGAAGAAGCTAACTTTCCTGAAAGCAAAGGATCCTCTGAATAGTATTCGAAACTACGACCACACCGAGGATTCCGATGCAGATTAAGCGCAGGCATCAAAACAAGATCATAGTCGTATTCCAACAATTCATTCCCAAAAGCGTTTCCAACGTTTTCTACCAATGCGGTATTCCAGGTAGCCGCCAAACAAGTTGAAGTGGGAAAAGCGGTTGTGAAAGTATATTCTATAGCTCCTTCGGGAGCCGGATTTTTATTTATACCCGACGGCCCATCGGTAAGGGCAGTTGTTTTTATATTTAGACGAGGAATTACCATTTTAGAATTTCTATTGGCAATAAAAACATCCGCTATTTTTTCATTCTGAGAATTGATCAAAAATCGCCCATCGCCAACGGTCATGCCAATTTTCTCTTCGAGTGTCATTGACGCAATAAGCGTTTCAATTTTTTTGTCTTCCGATTGTGGTTGTTGATTGCCAGAGCAGGCTTGCAATAAAACAGAGACCAATACTAGAAACAACCCCGATCTACATATTTTTTTTATTTTCATTTTTGATTCCTTATTTAAATATTCTACTTTTCTCTTTTTTTCAGAAATGAAATTAATTCTTCTGGTCGATCGGTTTGAATTCCATCAGTTTTCCAATTTAGTATTTGTGACCATTCCTCTTCTGTCCCACTCTTTTCATCTACAAAAACCATTGCATTGTTGTTATGTGCTGTTTCAACAAAAAGCTCACTAAGTTCTCCCATGTCGCTTGCAATAACACAGGTTTTAACCGCTGATAAAACTTTATTTATATTTTGAATCGGGCCAGGATCAGGCATTAAAAATGTATTTGAAAATACCACATTAACATCATCAATTTGCGAAATATAGGAAGCTGGAATATACCAGACTACCTCCTTTCCCATATTGTATTTTTTCAGAATTGCCATCAGTTCAGAAATGGGAGCATCTTTCAGGTCGAGATAAATTCCGATTTTACCACTGCACAACTTCAATATTTCTTCGAAAGTCGGAATTTGCGTTCCCTTCCATTGCGGTCCAACCCGACTACCAATATCTAAAACCTTCAATTCTGCAAGCATCATTTCACTCACTCTCCCGCTTTTGCCTTCAACATAAGAATCAATGGTTGAATTGTGTACACTCACAAATTTGCCGTCTTTTGTTGTGCGAACGTCAATTTCAACAAAATCGCAACCCAAATCAATTGCTTTTTGGTATGCTGCCAGAGAATTTTCAGGAATATTATTGTGTGCGCCCCGATGAGCAATCACATACACATCTCCATTATTTGCTTTCCGAAAATTGGGAGGAACTTCAACTTTTTGTTTTACTGAATCGAGTGCTTTTAACTGAGAAATATTGCAACCGAACAAAAGGAAAACAGTGAATAAAGCAAATTGTAAAAATTTCATTTTAAGTCTATTTATTAATCCTGAATTTTACGTACAACAAGCCATGTTAGAAAAACTGCGGAAACTGCAAAAACAATATCGACAATATAAATTCCACAAATAATGGTGGAAAATGATTGACCGGCCAGATTTAATTTTTCCGGATAAAATCTGATTTTTACCATTGAAATAAGTACGGTTGACCAGGTTAACAACAAAAACAGGAAACGTTTTGTATTCTTTTTTTCCTGAAAATAAGCAATAAATAAAGCCACAATTAATGTTGGTATTAGAATCACAAAAACTATTGCTAAAATATTTGTTAAGTGGTCGTCTGCCAAATCGATTACCGTGTGACAAAAAGTTAATGCAATCCCCAATTGCCAGGCGGCTTTTGGAAAATACATAGCAGCTACAATTAATATCAATCCAAAAAATGTATAGTTGACCAACATCATCGCAATGGTTCTTAGGCCATTCATTAAAATCCCGTCGTTGCTGCTGGCTGCATCAACAAAGGGCTCCAAAATTCCGGGAATAACCAGAAATATAAGAAGGCCGCTAAACAAGGCCACTGCTATTTCCTTATAAGACGTTTTAAATGAATAAATCTCTGTTTTTTCAATATTGTTACCAGCAATTCCCAACTCTTTCCTACTAAGCCATGTTGCATACCCAAGTGCTGCACCAAGCAGAAATCCAAAGGTAAATTCCATCATTTTCCACCAACTATGAAATATAATTTCTTTGGGCAAGTATTCTCCTAATACAAACCATAATCCACCTAAACCAAAACCAAGACCCCCACCAATTAATCCCCAAAAGGCAAAGCGTGAAATGAGTTTGAAATCAGTTTTTGAAATTTTGTACTTCAAGTAAATTAAAAGTGCAAGGGCTCCCAGCAATAATGCTCCCCACGATTCCGGACGAGGATTTGAAGGATCAGAAAAATAGATAATCATGGGTTGGTTAATGAGTTTGAAACCTAAAATCATTCCAACCATCATAAGTAACAGTGCGATGATTACGGTTTTTTTAGTCAACCGTTTGTAGATAAACCCAATGGATAAAATAACACCTCCCAAAACTCCCCAAATGGCGCCTTTAACGGTTGTGGCCAGGGTTCCCCACAAAACTGTTTCCGGATTTCTTAAAAACCCTAAAGTTTGTCCGTAGGTCATTTCACCGCCAAGTCCAATTCCAACTACGCCAAAAACAACAATAATTGAAGTAGTTGCTGCAGGAAGTTCCAACAATAAACAAAGACTTAACGCAACCATGGCTCCTGGAATCATTGCCCCAAAAGGACCGCCACCAATGTGCCCGCGTAATCCCCATCCCAACAACATTGCAATTGCCGGAAACAGGATAAACATTGATTTGGAATACTTCTCGTTCATAATCCTTCATTTTATTATTATAGAAAAGAAAAAGAGGCAATTTCATTTCTGAATTGCCCCTCGTATGTCTTAATACATATTTACTACTTCTCCTGTTTCCGAGGATTTGTAAGCAGCATCAACAATATCGAGTATTATTTGTCCTTCTGCTAATCCCGGAACCGGTTGTTTTCTGGTTCTTACACAGTCGATGTAATGTTCCATTTGGCGCGTGTACATTGGCTGTTCGCAATGCTCTGTGCGTACCGAAAGTTTCGGGTCAATTTTCGTGGGTACATCTCCCACTTTCATTTTTATGAATGTTGGAAAAACGCTTGCATAACCTTTGGTCCCGAACAATCCTGTACCTGCTTCGGCGCCATCCATATGTGGTTGCCACCATCCGCTTTCAATGATTGATTCGGTTCCGTTATCCCACGAAATAATTACTATTCCTGAATCATCCACATCGTAATTACCATAGTAAGTGCCAATTTTCGCATACACTTTTGTTGGTTTCGGATCGCCCAAAATAAAACGAACTGTATCGATGGCATGAACTCCCATATCGGCAAGCGCTCCACCACCAGCTAATTCTTTTTGCGAGAACCATCCGGCAGGCCCCCAGTTTTCATGGATTCCGTAACCTTTGGTTTTTTTGATGTCACCAATCTTGCCGGAATCAACAATACCTTTAATATACGTTGCATCGGTATCGAAGCGCCACATGTGCCCAACCATAACTAATTGCTTGTATTTTTCCGAAGCTTCTTTTACCGTTAAACCTTCTTCCGCACTCATCGCCATAGGTTTTTCCAGAAATACATCTTTACCATTCTTAATAAAATTAATGGCAAAGGGAGCATGAAATTTATTTGGAGTTGCAATAACAGCGGCATCAATATCGTTGCGTTTGTAGAGCGTTGCAACATCATCTGTTACTTCTTTAATGCCATATTTATCAGCAAATTTCTGTGCTTCTTCTTCGGTTTTTGCAACAACCACCGCTACTTCAACTCCAGGAATTGATTGCAATCCGCGCGTATGGTAATCTGCAATATAACCTGCACCTACCATTGCTATTTTTATATTTTTCATTCTTTTAAAAAATTAGATTCAAGACTCAAGTATCGAGACACATGATTCAATCATTAGGACTAAATACCTGACTATCATCTTTATAAAATTATTTACCCCATCAACACTTCAGCGTTATCATATATTTTCTGAATAGAAGCAGCGAGCATATCCATGTCAGCTTTGGTTCCCATCAACACCTTGTGGTGAATACAAACTGATTCTTCGTAATAAACTTTATCGCAAACCGGCAAATTAAAACGTGCAGGATCAATTTCATTCCAATAAGTTTCACTCAATTTATGACGAGCTGGTTTTGTATGTGGAACGTATAAAGAACAATTATTCAGCGGTTCATAACTTGCAGTTGCAGAGATTCCAATCTCCGCAGTAAGTGCCTCCCTAAATTTCGCAACCGACAATCCTTTAAATTCATCTTTTTTATAACGAAAAGCAAAATTAAAATAAGCTTCTTTGGTTTCTTTTTCATCACGCCGCATTGGAGTTACACCGGGCATTTCCGTTAAAAGAGTATTTAAGTAAATTCCGTTTGCATCTCTGTTCGCGTTTTGTTCCGGCAATCTTTTTAGTGCTTCAACCAAAATAGCAGCCTGAAATTCGGTAATCCTGAAGTTTCCCGATTGATAAAAATTCCCCTGATCGGAATACAAACCCGCACCCTTGTCCACTTCTTCACTCAATCCTTCCGGACGGCGGCCACAATTACGAAGTGCATCTAAGCGTTCAGCCAATTCAAAGTTATTGGTTGTAACCACACCACCTTCTCCGGCAGTAAGTCCTTTCGACAATTGAAAACTAAAACTTCCAATATCACCTATACTACCTGCTTTTTTGCCATCCCATTCTCCTCCGTGTTTGTGGGCACAATCTTCAATTATAAAAAGATTATGTTTTTTCGCAATCTTTAGGATTTTATCCATATCGCAAAAACTACCATAAAGATGCACAGGCATAATTGCTTTAGTACGTGGAGTAATTGCTGCTTCAATTGCTTTTGGATCAATACACCAGGTATCTTCGCAAACATCAACCAAAACTGGAGTAGCGTTAACATCAATAATTGTTGCTGCCGTTGCCTGCCAGGTGAGTCCGGGTAGAATAACTTCGTCGCCAACTCCAACACCACACGCTTCCAGCGCCATTTGCAAAGTAACGGTTCCGTTAGCCGCAGAAATGGCGTATTTAACTCCGGTAAATTCAGCAAAGTCTTTATCAAATTCTATTTCTTTTGGCCCGTTGTACGACCAAACTCCGCTATTCAAAACTTCAATTAAAGCTTTTTCTTCTTTTTTGTCCCAAACCGGCCACTGTGGCCATGGATTTGTTTTGGCATCGCGCATTGGCGCTCCGCCTAATAATGCTAATGTTGTCATAATTATTTTTGTATTTTTTTTTTATTATTAAGTCGTTATATTTAAGAAATGTGTCTAATCATTTTTCTCGAAATACCCTTCTACTTCACTCAGGATGACTATCAAACTGAGCTAAGTCGAAGTCTTTTTCCTAAACAAAACGACATCGGTTAAAATTGAATTTAATTATTTATGCTCTTTCAGTATTAAAAATTGTCTTATTATTTACCAAAGGTTTTGCCCAAAAGCCAATGCTAAATATGAATGCCAATGGAATAAATACGAACATCATTCCTCCACGCAAACCGAGCGCATCGCCAAGTACGCCAACAATTAGCGGAACAATCGCACCGCCAATAATGCCTGAACACAAAATCCCCGAAAAAGCTCCATGATGATCTTTTAATGAATTTAATGCCAACGAAAAAATAACCGACCACATTACTGACGCAAAAAAACCAACTCCAATAAATCCATAATAGGCAATCATTCCGTTCGCCGTTAATAATGCAGTGGCCAGAGAAACCATTGCTGCAAACGAAAAAAATTTCAACACCAATTTGCTATCCATCAATTTTAATAATCCCAATCCGAGGAAGCAACCAATGGTTAACATTAACCAGAATTGCGAAATGGCTCTTGCACCTTCTACTTCAGGATTCATTCCGTGGTAGTCTGACAAAAATTGGGAAATCCAACTTGCAACACCCTGCTCTGTTCCTACATAAGCGAAAATGCCAAAGAAAAACAGAACAACATATTTGTTTTTAATCAACTCTTTAATGGTAGCTAAACCACCTACTTTTTCGTCTTCTTTTAGTTCAACCTTTGGAAGTTTTGAAAGCAAAATAACAAACACCATTACAACAGCGACCAGTCCAAAAATCCAATAAACCGAAACCCATTTTAGATTTTCGGGAACAAGTTTATCTAATGTTGACAAAAGTGCATTTGAAGTATTTCCTGCTGAAAGATTGGTTACCAGATACGAATACATGAGTGGACTTAAAAACGAGGCTCCGCCAAAAAACAACTGTGCAAGTACCGAAGTAAATGCAAAATTTTCTTCGCCACCCGAAACCCGTAGCAATGGATTAATAGCTACCTGAAGAATTGCCATTCCCATTCCGATAAGAAACAGAGAGATAAGGTAAACCCAAAAAACCGGGAAAAATGAGAATAAAAAAGCCCCAATCGTTGCCAAAAGGAAAGCTCCGGTTATCATTTTTTTCTCTTTGTATTTTTCGGTTAATATTCCCGCCGGAATTGACATTACCCCGTAAGCAATAAAAAAAGAAAAATTCAAAAGTCCCGCCATTCCTTTACTTACACTAAATCCTTTAATAACCTCGGGAATTAACGGACCAATAATATTGGTTAAGAATGAAATGACGAAAAAGATAAAAAAGATAAGAACTACAATGAAATAATTTCTCTTCATAATGTTAGTTTACATTTTTAAAAATTAGTGATGCGGCTCCCAAACAACCGGCATTGTTACCCAGAGTTGCGCCAACAACATCGGTATTTACAGCACAATCGGACATGGCATAACCGAGGGCCGATTTTTTTATCATATCGATATAAAACCGACCGGCCTCCGAAATTCCACCTCCAACTACCACTTTTTGCGGCGCAAAAGTGTTGATAAACCCGGCTATTCCATGCCCCAGATAATCAGTGTGTTTTTGCATGCAACTTACTGCTGCAGGTTCGTCTGCTTTAAACTGGTCAACAATGTAATGTCCATCAATATCCTTTGCATTTTTTCCTGTTGCATCTGCATATTGTTGAATTAAAGCTGAAGTTGATGCGTAAGCTTCCAGGCAGCCCCGGCCACCACAGTTACAGTCAATTCCATCGTGGGCAATGGTAACATGACCCATTTCGGTTCCACGGTTTTTAAAGCCGCCATACAACTGGCCGTTGGCTACAATTGCTCCTCCGATTCCAGTTCCAACGGTAATAAAAATAACGTCGGTACAATCTTTTGCAGCACCGTAAACTGCTTCGCCCAAACCCATTACATTGGCATCATTATCAGCAAAAACGGGCACATCAAAAGCTTCTGAAAAAATGGTTCCGAGGTCAATATTCTCCCAGTCAATGAGATTATCCGCTCCTCCAACAACCACTCCATCGCACACAATACCGGGAGAACCGATTCCAATTCCAATAACATCAACAGCTTCGTCTTTTGCTTTTTCCATCACCATTTGGATAGATGATTTAACGGCTTCCAGCGTATCGTCTTTGGATGCTCCTCCTCCAATGGGAAGTTTACCATCTAACAAAATATCTCCGACTTCCGAAACAAGTGCAAATTTTACAAATGTTCCACCCAGGTCGATGCCTGCTGCATATCTTAATTTTTCCATATTTAATTAGTTTAAAGTCACTTTTTCAACATTCCATCCACGAACTTCCAGAATCGGTTTTTCACCTTTGAAATCGGAAAGGAAGAATTTAGCCTCATAAGTGCGTTCTTCGCCCGGAAGCAAAGTTACATAATTATCGTTCCAGAATACAGGCAAAACGGGCTGTGTTGTCTGAGGATCGATTACATCCAGAAAATTAAAGAATGCAATTGCTTCAGATGAATTTTTTACTGTAAGCGTTACAATACCAAACTGGCTGTCTTTACTGTAAGTGTAGTCATATTCGAGATTTACATTTGGGAGCTTATCAAGCGCTTTGTAATCAGCAAACGACTTGGTTGGTGTAAAGAACGGCCATTCCAGTTTTTTTGCCGCTTCGTAATCCAACACATCTTTCTTTGTTGAAAGCCAGTAAATGCTATTATCCACTTCTGTATCTTCAGAATTGTAAATCCTCAGATCGAGGAAATATACCGAAGTAAGGTTTTTGATCTCCGGCAACTTGTATATGAATTTCGAAATGTTGGAAGGAATACCTCCGGTCCACTGGTCGGCAAAAATTTCTTTTGAATGAATATCGAAAATCCTGATTTTTACAGTCAGGTTTTTTTGTTCGTTTAAATCTTCGTTTGCCAGATAAATATCATCAAAACCGTAACGATAAATTGCGTGAAGCGGAGTACATGCTTTTTTCACTCCATAAAATGAACCGTTTGGTTGCAGATAAGTATCGTACAACTGCCATATTAATTTTGGCCATGCCGAGTTCAATTGCCATTGCACTAATCCTGTACTTTTGGGTTTGTGTGCAATAAATGCCTCAAACTGAGGGCGCATAATTTCGTAATTATTTACCTGCGCTTTATATGAAAACTCTTCAATGCTCGATGATTTTCCGTAACGTTCATCAATAGCAGAAATATCGCGGTCGAGCGATGTAAATTGGTTACGACCTGTGTGGTATTCCCAATATGTTTTGTCGATTGGCCAAAGCGCTTCTTCGGGCATCATTTTACGTAACGATGCCAACGGAGCAATGCTGGCACCCGGACAAGTTTCAGTGTTGAAACCGTAAGCTCCACCGAGCTGTGTGTCGGTGAACCAGTAATTAGGAGGTGTCCACGCATAAGGCCCCAACATTTTCATTCCAGTTGGACCGCTGATTTCGCTTACCAATGGTACTTCGGCAACAATCTTATTGTCTTCGGTACCGGCACCTCCAGCTGAAGTTAAATAAGTACGTGAAGGATCGTATTTTTTAAAGAGTTCTATGTATTTTCTTTCCAAGTCAGGGTGAGGAAGTTTGTCACTACCTAACATCCAAACATAAATACTGGGGTGGTTTCTCAACCACAACATCTGATCTTTCCACGATGCAGCCAGCAAATCAATATCTTCGGGTGTAACCGCGCCACCATATTTTTCATGACACGATTTATACAAATATTCTTCCCATTCCCAAATACAGTTCCAACCAATCATCACCAAAACTCCATATTCATCGCACAATTCAAAAAGACTTTCATCCTTTCCCCAGAAACCTTCGCTACGAATGCTGTTTAATCCCATGTGACGAATGTAACGCATTTGTGCTTCAACCGACTTTCGTGTATCACGTAAAAAGATTTCATCGGCCCAGCCACCACCTTTTAGCAATACAAATTTGCCGTTTATTTCAAAAGCACGGTTTTTATCTTCATTCAGGTAACTGCGAATTTCCCGGATTCCATATTTTTTATTCACCTCGTCGTAAACGTCATTGCCCACAACAAATTCGGTTTTCAGATTATATAGTTTGGCATTCCCCATGCCATTGGGCCACCACAATTCAATATTATCAACCGATAACTGACTGAATTCCTCAGGACTTAAACGAACAGACAAAGTATCGTTAGCAAGCACCACTACTTTTTTCTCCACTTTTCCAACTTCGTAATCTACCTTGAAAATTCCTTCAACAGAATGATTGGTACTATTTACTATCTCAGCCTGAATGTAAAGGTCGGCGGCAGTTTTTGACACGGTATCGACTTTTGCATAAACAAATGGACTTCTGATTTTTACACCTTCATTGATTTCAAGAAATACTTCCCTGAAAATTCCCATGCTGCGGTCGGTGGGCAGTGGGTTCCAGTCGCAAAAACCCAGCGAATATTCGCCATCGGCAAACTGAACCATTTTTAGGGCAATTGTATTCTCACCCTCCTGTATGTACTGATTAATGTTAAATGAAAACATCCGATAAGTCCCGGCAAAAGTATCGTTACCGACCACCTTTTTCCCGTTTACCCACAAATCCGCACGGTAACAAATACCGTTAAAGCGAAGTGAAACATTTCTATTTAAATCGTTTGCGGTTAATTCGAAATTAGTTCTGTACCACCATGGTTTCTGAAATTGAGTAGGATCCATATTTTTCATATTGATACCGAAAGTAGCATCTTCTATCACGTTGAATTCAGAAAGTGCCCCCATAATTGTTCCGGGAACAACTCCATTGTACCAGTCAGAAACATCGAAGCTATTTTGAGAGATTGCCTGATCTTCTGCCCCTTCGAGTTTTTCACTCGATTGAATTTTCCAATTTGCCGAAATAACCTCGGAACTTGCTGTTAATTGTTTTTCAGTTGTGCTGCAGGCCAACATTAAAAACAAACTCATAAAAATAAATAATGTGTTTTTTATTAACGACGACAATTTTTTCATGATTGATTTTTTGTAGATTTACAATAAAAAGTAAAATATTCCTATTCAAGTTAAGACAAAGAAATAATAATTGCACAATAAAAACTTCTTTTATTTTACTCATTTTACATTATCTTTTAACCTTCAATTTAATTTTTATAGTTTAATTTCGCACAAAGGTTAAAATTCTTTCAGTCTAATATTACATTACTAAAAAATGGTACCATGATGCGAGCATGCAAATGAATTCTTACCTTGATGAAATATAAAAACGAGTTCCATTTAAATGAGCTTACGAATTCTATCGAATACCATTAGAATAAACTATAGAATGAGAAAAATACAGTTAGAAATTTTAAATTTAATGTTATGAAATACCATTTATACTTTTTATTGTTTTTGCTTTCCATTTGTATTACTGAACACGCAAGTAGTCAAACAAAAGAAAAACTTGCTCCGGTTGATTACGTGAATCCATTTATTGGCACCGATTTTTTTGGGCATACTTTCCCAGGGGCTTCACTTCCTTTTGCAATGGTTCATCTGAGCCCTGATATTGGAACAAAGGGCTGGACCTACTGCGCCGGTTACATTTATTCTGAAAGTTCGATTATTGGATTTAGCCACACCCACTGGAGCGGTGTAGGCATGGTTAACGGCGGCGAAGTTTTATTAATGCCCTCTGTAGGTGACAAACTGCAAATCGTTCCCGGATCACTCAAAAATCCGGATGAAGGATATCGGTCAAGGTTCGATCATGACAACGAATCTGCATCGCCGGGTTATTATTCTGTTTTACTAAAAGATTACGGTGTAAACGTAGAGTTAACTTCTACACAAAGAGCAGGTTTTCACCGATATACTTTTCCCGAAGCTAACAACGCCAGAATAATTCTCGATCTTGGTCACCAGATTGGAAATATGTCGTCTGGCGGAAATTCAGAATTAAAGATTATTGACAACAAGCGAATTGAAGGCGCAAAAAGTGCAGGTTTGGGTAATGTTTATTTTGTGGCTGAATTTAGCAAACCTTTTGCATATTACGGGACATTCGATGCATCGTATGTTACACCCGAATCAGGAGGCAGTATTTTCCCTTATAAAAGTGCTGAAGCAGGGGATAAAATTGGTGCTTTTGTTAATTTCCGAACTACGGAAAACGAGCAAATTCTGGTAAAAGTTGGTATTTCATACACAAGTATTGAAGGAGCAAGAAAAAATTTAAAGGCTGAAATTCCTCACTGGGATTTTGACAAAACAAAAAATGATGCTCGCGAAATATGGAACAAAGAATTGTCGAGAATTAAAATTGATGGGGCAACCGAAGATCAAAAAGAGATTTTTAATACTGCCATTTATCACTCACTTCTTTCTCAATACATTTCGCAAGATGTTGATGGTAAATATTTTGGTTCCGACGGAAAAATTCATGTGGCAAAAGATTATGATTTTTACGGGTCGTTTTCCTGCTGGGATACTTACCGTTCGCAACATCCATTACTTACAATAATTGCTCCCGACCATGTAAATGATTTTATAAAGTCGATTATTGCCAAAACCGAAAACTACGGTTGGCTTCCAGCCCAGCATTTTTTGAATGTTTTTGGAGAATCGATGGTCGGCGACCACTTAATACCAGTTATTGTTGATGCCTATATGAAAGGATACCGCGATTTCGATGTAAATTTTCTATACAATGCCATGCGTAAAAAGGCGATGGAAAATCCTGCACCTCCGGTTCCTCATTTTGCCGGTCGTTCAGGACTCGATTTCTACAAAAGTTTAGGTTACACTCCGGTTGACAAAGTAACAGAATCGGTTCCCAACACACTCGAATTGGCCTACGACGATTGGTGTATTGCACAATTGGCGCGTGAGCTTGGAAAAGAGAATGACTATGAATTGTTTATGAAAAGAGCTGGTAATTACAAAAATCTTTGGGATGCAGAAACACAATTTATGCGCCCTAAAAAGAGCGATGGTACCTGGCTGGAAGCAATAAATGACAATAAGCAGGAAATTGTAAAAAACGGAGAACATTCTTATTACAAATATTTCGATCCACTTTTGGTCGGCCGTCGCCCAAACCGTCATTACACCGAATCCAATGCCTGGCAATACATTTGGTCGGTTCAGCACGATGTACAAGGACTAATTGACTTATTTGGCAGCCCAAAAGCATTCACAAAAAAATTAGACACTTTTTTTGAAATGAGTCCAATTATCTCGCCTCCAAAATATGTTGGAGTTGTGGGAACCATCGGGCAATACGTACACGGAAACCAACCTTCGCACCACGTTGCCTATTTGTACAACTATGCAGGCGAGCCCTGGAAAACACAACAAAGAGCACGTCAGGTTACCGAAGAACTTTACCGAATCGGTCCGGGAGGAATTTGTGGAAACGAAGACATGGGTTCACTGTCGTCGTGGTATGCATTGAGTGCCATGGGATTTTACCCGGTTACTCCGGGCAGCACTTCGTATGCAATCGGAAGCCCACTGTTTGGAGAAGTAACGATCAGCATTGAATCAAATAAAACATTTACAATTAAGGCGCACAATAATTCAAAAGAGAATAAATACATTCAGTCGGCTACTTTAAACGGTGAACCAATGAACCGGACATGGATTTCGCAAGAGGAAATTACGGTAGGGGGAACTCTCGTTTTTGAAATGGGATCGGAACCCAATAAAAAATGGGGAACGAGCATAAATAGTGCTCCGCCTTCTATGCCAAGGAAATAGAGGCTATAATAAAGAAAATTCTTAAAGTTGACTATCCCCGTGGCAGAGCCAAGAGGTATTACGCCAACTTTATTTCATCCCAAAAGCTGAATATCGAATTTTCATTATTCCACCCCTCTGAATTTCAAGGGAGAGTATATAGAACCCCGAGGCAAAGCCTCAAGGAATTCTTTTGATTAAATTTCTCTCTTTAAATATTTAGTGTTTACTTTTTTGAGAAGATTTATAACGAACAAAATAATTTAAATACGATGTATTTTTAGTATTGTACCCGCTCGAAATAATTCTCATTTCGCCATCATTACACAATTCGACTCCAGCACCAGCTTTAAAACTGGATTCGTTTTTACAATTAAAAATTTTTGAAGCCAATTTCACCAAACTGAAATTACCTGAATCATCCTCTTTCAAACTGAACAGATCTGCAATATTTTCGTTTTTATGATTTTGCCCGAGACCAATTAAAAATAGCTCATTTGGGTCGATCGAGAAGAGATTAATATTTTGATATGAATTCCAATTGTTGTCAATCCAACCTACCTTTGACTGATTTTCAGTATCAATCGAATATATTTTTTCGAAATAATTCTTTTCAATGTCATCGAAAGAACAAGAATAGAAATCAATATTTTTAGTATCCCAATCGCCAACCGCAACAAAAGCTTTATTATTGTACTTTGTAATTCCAACACATCCTGCAGTCGAACGTTTGGATTTGCCTTCTCTTTCAATTATTGCGATTAGTCTGGTCGCAGAATATTCAGGATCTGATATATCATAAATACAAACTTTTGAAACATCTTTTTTTTTATTATCCTCAATACCAACTGCCAGATAATTTTTAAAAATTTGAAAACCACCTGCATGTTTGAACGGTTTGTCCATTAAATGATTCACCGAAATTACCTCATTTTTTTCTCCTAATTTTACAACTGAATAATAAGAATAAGAATCTGAACTTCCAGATAAGACAGCATATTTATTAGTGCCACTTTGAGTTAGCTGAACTCCCTGAAGATGTCCACCATTATTGTTAATTTCCTTGTTGTTACTAAAACCAATAACGGTTGGATTTATATCAATATTATTAAACTTCGAAATAATCGAATCAGCAGAACTGATTTGTCCGATACAGTTCGTAAAAAGAAAAAATAATATAGTAGTGATTATTAATTTCATTTTAAAATCTCATCTATTTTAACAGGACGATTTTCTTCAACCGATTTTTTAGCAGCCAAGCCAATTGCAATCGACATTAGTCCGTCGTTTCCATCAACAGGCATTTCACCACCAAAAACCAGTGCGTCGATAAATTCTCTGATTTCCTGATTGTATGAAGCATCGTACCTTTCAAGGAAAAAGTGTAAAGGCAGATCGCCCGAAATACCCGATTCAGTATAAAGTTTGTGATTGTTCGGAAAATTGTTTTCAGCCTGTACCATTCCTTTACTACCAAAAATTTCCAATCGTTGGTCATAACCGTAAACAGCTTTCCTGCAGTTGTCAATAACTGCCATAGTATCGTCTTCGAAAGTAAGTGTAATAATTGCAGTGTCTATATCTCCGGCCTTGCCGATTTCAGGATCAATTATTACTGCACCCTTAGCATAAACTTCTTTTACCTGTTTTCCCGAGATATAACGTGCCATGTCAAAATCGTGAATGGTCATGTCCAGAAACATTCCACCCGAAATTTTTATATATGAAACAGGAGGTGGACCAGGATCGCGACTTGTAATCTTTACAATCTGTGGATCCCCAATTGCATCGTTCAAAACCAGTTGTTTGATTTTTTTGAATTCGGGATCGAAGCGTCGGTTAAAACCAAGCATTAGTTTTACTCCTGTTTCTTCAACAATTCCCAACACTTCCTGAACACGAGTCAAAGAAAGGTCGAGTGGTTTCTCGCAGAAAATTTGTTTCCCTACTTTTGCAGCTTGTATAACATAATCGGCGTGTGTATCGGTTGGCGAGCAAATTACAACGGCATCCAAACCGTAAACTGCCAGCAATTCATCAAAGGTTTTAACAAAAATTGGAATGTTAAATTCATCTGCTATTGCTTTCGATTCTTCCATTACGTCCATAACGGCAACAACTTCCAGCTCTGGGAAATTACGGCATAAATTTTTAAGGTGAATTTTCCCAATCCTACCTAATCCGGCTACAGCTATTTTTATTTTATTCATTTTGGTTTATTATTTATTGGATTAAAGTCCTAAAGTTTTAATAAATTGACGATTGTTATCAGCACATTTTTTAGGTGCTCCCATTCCCGGCAATACATCTTGTTCAACAACAATCCAACCATCAAATCCTTTTTCGTTGAGGATGTTAACGATGGATTGAAAATCAACATCCCCTTTTCCTAATTCACAAAAAACTCCTTTTTCTACCGATTTGAAATAATCGTAATTATTTTCAACTGCATCCCGACCAACTTTAGGGTCAAAATCTTTAAAATGAATGTGCCAGATACGATTAAAATATTTCTCCAATGCTTCCACCGGATTTCCACCTCCGAATGCAAAGTGGCCCATGTCCAGACACAATCCTAAAAGATCTGGATTGGTTAATTTCATTAGTTTAGCTACCTCACGCGGAGTTTCAACATAACCGCCACAGTGGTGATGAAAAACGGTGCACATGCCATATTTATCTTTTACAGCCTTAGCAACTTTTTCAGCTCCAGATGCAAAAATTATCCATTGCTCTTCGGTTAAACCCATCTCATGTTTTATTCTTCCTGCATTTTGGGTTCGTTCTATAACAGAACCATTTTCATCGGCCAAAACAATAAATGCATTTTTGTATCCGGCATCAAACATTAACCCCGCTGTTTTCAGCGCAAGCTCAACTCCAGCTTCATGAGCCTCCTCAATTGCCATTGCTACCGGAACAAATGCACCTAACAGTTGCAGTTTTTTATCGTTCAGTACGTTTGCCAATTCATAAGGATTTGAAGGCATAAATCCCCAATCGCCCAGTTCTGTTCCTGAATAACCTGTTTCAACCATTTCCGAAAGCACCTGTTCAAAACCAAGCGACTTTCCTTCCAGTTCAAACTCTAAAGCACCCCACGAACAGGGTGCGTTCGCTATTTGTATCATAGTTTGTTTTTATTGATTCCTTTTTATTTCCTTTAACGACTTAGCAAAAAGAATCAAGAACAAGGCTTGCGAAATCTCAAAAACAAGGAGTTTACTTGTGTAAATGACTGTTTTTTAAATGAGCGTAACGCAGTTATTAGTTCTTTCTGCAAGTCATATTAAAATTTACGAGTCCATTCTTTGGGCCATCTCTCTATTACCACTTTTGTTTGAGTGAAAAATTCGATAGCATGTCTTCCCTGCCCGTGCAAATCGCCAAAAAAGCTGTCGTTCCATCCACTAAACGGGAATTGTGCCATTGGTGCGGCAACACCAATATTTATCCCAATATTACCGGCATTTGCCTGGTTCCTGAAAGTCCGTGCATTTAGACCGCTGGAAGTAAACATGCAAGCCATGTTCCCATATTTATTACTATTTACAAGATCAATTGCATGGTTAATTGAATCCAATTGAATCAGGCTCATTACCGGGCCAAAGATTTCAGTTTTAATAAATTCTCCATTCAAAGCCACATTATCGAGTATGGTAGGTTTAATAAAATTACCGGTTTCGTAACCACTAATTTTTGCATTTCGTCCATCGAGCAAAAGATTTGCTCCTTCGTTAACACCTTCTGCAATAAGTCTTTCCACACGAACTTTGCTTTCTGGTGTGATAACCGGCCCCATTTCAATTCCTTCATCTAATCCAAACCCGGTAGTTTTGCTTTTTGCCGCTTCCAGTAATGCTTCTTTAATTTCGCCTTTGTTATCGCCAACCGTAATAATATTTGACGCAGCCAGGCAACGTTGTCCGGCACAACCATAAACACTATCGGCAATAATTTTTGCGGTCATTTCAATATCGGCATCGGGCATAATAATTACCGGATTTTTAGCACCACCCTGCGCCTGAACGCGTTTTCCGTTGGCTGCGCCGCGCTGATAAATATATTTTGCAATTGCAGTCGAGCCAACAAAACTTACAGCTCTAACATCATGATGATCTAGCAAGGCATCAACACTTTCTTTTCCTCCATGAACCAGGCTTATCAAACCTTTTGGAATGTCTAACTGGTCTATTAATTCAAATACCTTCATCATCGTTAAAGGTACTTTTTCTGAAGGTTTCAGAATAAAACTATTCCCACAAGCAATGGCGTATGGCAAAAACCAAAATGGAATCATACCAGGAAAATTAAAAGGAGAAATGCAAACGCAAACACCAACTGACTGACGGATCATAAACTCATCGATACCTGTTGCCACGTTTTCAGAGAATTCGCTTTGCATTAATGTTGGAGTAGAGCAAGCTGTTTCAACATTTTCAATTCCCCGTTGGATTTCGGCTTTTGATTCAACAAAACTTTTACCGCATTCCAAAGTTATCAACCTGGCAATTTCATCTATGTTATCCTCTAATAACTGCTTCAATTTAAAAAGTGGTTGAACACGCCTCATTACAGGAATATTTCTCCACTCATTTAACGCTACACTCGACGCTGATACAGCCGCATCGGCATCCTTGGCTGTATTTTCCCCAAAAGGCACTTTCGCTAGTATTTCCTGGTTTGCCGGGTTAAGAACATCAATCGTATTTTGCTCTTTACTTTCAACCCATTTTCCGTTGATGTAATTCTTTAAAGTTTCCATGTTGTAAATATTAGAATCAAGAATCAAGACACAAGATGCAAGACAAAATGTGCTTGTTATTGATTATGACTGTTATAGTATTTATAATTATTAATTTATTTTTTCATTAATTAGTTCTGCCCAAGCAGGATATAAATTAGGACTGTTACAAAAACAAGTACGGCCGACAAGTGCTTGGCGTACTTCCAATGTACCATATCCATTTTTATTGGAGCGGTTCGAATGCTAAAGTTTTTACGTGGATAATAATAAGACACTACAAACATTATAATAACGTTCAATACGAATTCAATTCCCCAAATATGTATAAAATGGACATCAACCTTTAATATAAATGTTGTAATAATATAAAATAGCAATCCAAAAATTAATGCAGCTTTTGCTCCAACTGCCGATATTTTTTCAAGGAAAAACCCAGCTAACATTATCGACGCTACAGGAATAAAAAATATCCCGTTTAATTGCTGAAGAAGTTGATACAAACCATCGGGAGCTCCTGCTACCAAAGGTGCACAGATAATAGCAAATACTGCCAATACCGAAGAAACCGACCTTCCTACCCAAACCAGACGTTTTTGGCTCGCATCCTTTTTGAGTAATCTTTTATAAACGTCGATACTAAAAATTGTAGCGGCACTGTTTAAAACACTATTGAATGTACTGAGTACAGCACCCATAACCACAGCTGCAAAAAACCCAACCATTCCGAGTGGAAGAACTTTTTTAATTAGTGCAGGATAAATAAGATCCTGATTTTCGTAGAGCGTATCACCAAAATAGTAAAACCCAATAACTCCGGGTAAAATAATTATGATGGGAACCAATATTTTAAGGACACCTGTAAAAAGCAAACCTTTTTGAGCTTCTTTCAGATTTTTTGCACCCAATGCCCGCTGAATAATGGTTTGATTCATTCCCCAGAAATAGAGCTGATTTATTATTAAACCGGTAAAAAGTACACCAAATGGCATCACCGAATCTTTAGCCCCAACAACATTAAATTTCTCGGGTGCATGTTCAAAAACTTTGGTTAGCCCTGTTAATGGATTTCCATCGCCAATACTTACCAAGGCAATTACAGGAACCAAAATCCCTCCAATTAACAAACCATAACCATTTATGGTATCCGAAACGGCTACTGCTTTTAATCCTCCGAAAATGGCATAAAAAGAACCAATTACTCCAATGGCAACCACTGTTATCCATAAACCCTCCTTTTTACTTACTTCAAGAACTTCTGAAATATTAAAAATACTTTCGAGATTAATTGCTCCAGTATATAAAACAATAGGTAGAAGAGTTACTACAAATGAAATAACCAAAAACAGAGCTACCAAACTTCTCGTAAGTCCATCGAACCTTTTTTCGAGGTATTCGGGAATAGTTGTTAATCCTAATTTTAGATATTTCGGAATAAAATAAAGGGCAGCAACCACCAATGCCAGTGCTGAAGTTACCTCCCATCCAATAATAATAAAACCATTTTTGTAGGAGGAACCATTCATTCCAATTAAATGTTCCGTAGAAATATTGGTTAATAACATTGAACCGGCAATGACTATTCCAGTCAGACTTCTTCCCCCCAGAAAATAGTCGTCGGATGTTTCCATCTTATCATTCCGGAGTTTGAACCAGGCGTAAAAAGCCACAAAGGCAGTAAAACCTACAAATGTTATTACTGTTAGCATATTAATTTTGTATTAGAAGAAGTAGCGTTGATTTTTCTTTTGTTCCTCGTAATTTTTGCGTGCTTTTTGAACTGATTCTGATTTTGAAACTTCTGCAATAGGCACATCCCACCAAGCATGTCCATAACCAGCCATTTTTCTTTCGGGTACCGTTTCAATATAAATTACTGTGGTACGCTCGTCTTTTTTCGATTTTTTTAGCGCTTCATTAAATGATGCAATGTCAGTGGTTCGATAAACTTTCGCACCAAGACTTTCTGCATTTTTAGCCAAATCAACAGGTAACGGTTCACCATCAAGTATTCCCGATTCTTTATTGCGATACAAATATTTTGTTCCAAATCCTTCACTACCAATTGATTTCGACAAACCACCTATACTTGCAAATCCATTGTTATCAATCAAAACAATGGTGAGTTTGTATCCTTCCTGTAGAGACGTAATAATTTCGGACGGCATCATCAGATAACCGCCATCACCCAAAATCACATAGATTTCACGGTCAGGGCACGCCATTTTTGCGCCAAGTCCACCGGAGATTTCGTATCCCATACACGAATAACCATATTCAAGATGAAAGCTTTTTGAATCTTGTGTTCTCCAAAGTTTGTGCAAGTCGCCAGGAGCACTTCCCGATGCACAAAGAACAACATCTTTAGGTGCCGAAAAATCATTTACAGCACCTAAAACTTCTGCCTGACTTGGAATTTCACTTTCTTCAATTTTGTATGCAAGAGTCACTTTTTCATCCCAGCTCTTATTGTAATCGGCTACTTTTTGTCGGTATGAATTTTCAACTTTATAAGCATTCAACTTTTCAGTCAGCTCTTCCAAAATAACTTTTGCATCGCCGGTTAATGCCAATCCACTGTGTTTATGTGCATCAAATTCGGCAATGTTGATATTTATAAATTTTACATTTTTATTCTGAAATGCAGTTTTTGAAGCCGTTGTAAAATCACCATAACGTGTGCCAATTCCAATAACCACGTCAGCTTCGGTGCTAATTGCATTTGCACCTTCAGTTCCGGTTGCACCCGTTGCACCTAAATTGTGCGGGTCGTTGTACGGAAGTGAGCCTTTCCCTGCAAATGTTTCGCCAACAGGAATTCCAGTTGTGTGAACAAAGGATTTTAATGCGTCTTCAGCTTCGCTGTAAATTACACCACCACCAGCGATAATCATGGGTTTTGTTGCTGCACTTATCAATTTAACGGCACGTCGCAGAGCATTTGCGTCTGGGCGTGGGCGCTGAACATGCCAAATGCGTTTTTCAAACATTTCAACCGGAAAATCATAAGCTTCAGCCTGAACATCCTGAGGAATACAAAGTGTTACTGCCCCAGTGTCGGCAGGAGAAGTTAAAACACGCATCACTTCAGGAAGTGAAGTAATTAGTTGTTCGGGGCGGTTAATTCGATCCCAGTATTTTGAAACCGGTTTAAAACAATCATTCACCGAAATATCCTGAGACATTGGAGACTCAAACTGTTGCAAAACCGGTGCTACTTTGCGTTGAGCAAAAATATCTCCGGGCATTAGCAAAACAGGTAATCGGTTAATTGTTGCACCCGCTGCAGCAGTAATCATATTTGTCGCTCCCGGTCCGATTGAAGAAGTACATACAAAAGTTGAAAGTCTGTTTTTCATTTTAGCGTAACCGACTGCGGTGTGAACTGCTGCCTGCTCATTTCGTACCAGGAAATACCTAAAATCGGGCGACTGTTGTAAGGCTTGTCCAAATCCGGCAAGGTTACCATGGCCAAAAATCCCAAAACATCCGGCAAAAAATAGCTGTTCAATTCCATCTCTTTCGGAATACTGATTTTTTAAATATTCCATGGTTGCTTGCGCAACGGTTAGTTTAATTGTGTTCATTTTGTTTAGTTTACTGGATTGTTGGACAATTACAAGATTGCTTTTTGAGATATAAGTTTTAGCCCCTTTCTTTGTCTGAATATCTAATTATCCAACTATCTTCTTTTTAAAATCCACCTTTTGATTCAACAAATTCCAAAATGTCTTTTTCGTAGGGTGTAAAATTGGCACAACCCAATTGAGTAACAACATGTGCACCACAAGCATTTCCCATTCTACAACATTTATATAAATCCCAATCTTTCAGGAAACCGTAAATAAACCCAGCAGCAAAAGCATCGCCTGCACCCAAAATATTTACAACCTCGACAGGGAATCCGGGTACTTCCTGAATCGTTCCATCTGGTAAATAAACGATTGCTCCACGAGAACCGGTTTTAATAATTAACGCATCAACTCCTAATCCTAGAATTCCGTTAATTGCCACATTAATATCACCTTTTATTTCGGGAGCAGAAATTTGCTGATGGCTAATTTTTAATTGCGATTCATCGGTGAGATAAGCTGCTAAAATTTCTTCTTCAGTACCTAAAACAATATTTGTATTCCGCATAAAAGCTCTTGTTGTTACACCAAACGCAAGGATATCGTGCCACTGATCAGCCCGAAAGTCAAGATCCAGCATTACCGGAATATCATTTTTTTGTGCAATTTCCGCAGCCAGAAAAGCAGCACTTCTTGACGGTTCAATGTTTAATGCAGTTCCTGAAACTTCAAGTAATCTCGATTTTTCAATTCCGGCTTTTAAAACATGATCGATTGTGATTTGCGAATCGGCACAATTATCGCGATAATAAACCAGCGGAAAACGATCGGGAGGTTCTATTCCCAATAAAACGGCGGAACTTCTCGCTCCCTCAATTACAGGTATATTTTCGGTTATAACTTTTTCTTTCTCTAAGAAATTGAGTAGGAAATCACCCACTTTATCTTTTCCAACTCCTGTTAGTAACGATGCTTTTAATCCAAGTCTGCTGCAACCAACCGCAATATTTAAAGGCGAACCTCCAACAAATGCATGAAACCCGGGGATATCTTCAAACGGAGAACCAACTTCTTGTGAATATAGGTCGATTGATGATCTTCCGTAAGTTGTTACATCGTATATTTTTTCTTGATTGTTCATTTTATTAGTATTTAGTAATTTGTACCGGGTAGTTAGTAGAATTAAAACCAATGTTTTAGTTTTTTGTCTCACTACTAATTAATCACTTCTCAAATCTATTTATTATTCATTTCTGCTGTTACTAAAGGAATACGTGGGTCGAGTCCTTTCCATGAGCCGTAAACCCATTTGTGATCCGTGTCGTCAGTTGCTGACAAAGCTTGGTCACTTCCGGTTAAGAAATTAAGGTAATATACATTATAACCATGCCCTGCAACAACCGGATGATAACCTTCGGGAACAAGTACAACATCGTTATTTCGCGCCACAGCAATTTCATCGAGACTTCGATCGTCGTTATAAATTTGTTGAATTGCAAATCCCTGTGATTTATCTATTTTGTAAAAATAGGTTTCTTCGAGGCATGCCTCAGTTAGATTTCCATCTGCATCCACTTTTCGTGTATCGTGTTTGTGTGCCGGGAACGAGCTCCAATTTCCTGACGGCGTATAAACTTCAACCGAAACCAACCGTTGGCAATCAAAACCGGGTTGTAACAAACTATTAATTTGGCGAGTTGCATTGTCACCGCCTCGGATTTCAATGGCTGCTTCTTCGGGTCGTTTAAAATAGGCTGGATGATCTTCGTCAGTTTCGCACCAACCATAAGCAATGTCAAGTTCAGCGCTTTCGGCAGTTAACTCAAATTCAGTATTTCTTGGAAGATACAAGGAGTGAGCGATACCACTAAAAACATCTTTCCGTCCGTTAATAGTTTCCCAATTCCCTTTATTGGTTTTAACTGAATAGTTTCCGCCTAATAAGATAATTGCATATTCATTATCTTCTGTATCGCCTTTCCAGGTTTCCCCTTTTTTCATCAAACGTGCCTGAAAATTAAGAAATTGCCAACCACCATCCTCTTTTAATACACTTTGGTATATTCCGCTTTTAGAATCTGATTTTGCCAAAAGTGGATATTTTACATCTTTTATCATCGTTCAATTATTTAAATTCATTTGCTTTCCCAACTGCATTAAGCAGTTCGAATTTTTTAAGATTAAACTTTTCGAATGCTTTCATATAAGCTTTCCCTGGAATAATTGGATCGAACTGAGCAGGAGAAAGTTTAAAAAATTCGCGGTGCACCCGTGTCCAAATCAGCCGGGCATCGGTGGCAATGTTTATTTTACAAACACCACATTGAATGGCTTTTAAAAGTTCCTCATTTGAAACGCCTTTTGCATCGGTTCCAAGTTGTCCGCCGGCAGCATTTATTCGCTGGATTTCTTCGTTATTCACCGCAGATCCACCATGAAGAACTAAAGGAAAACCCGGCAGCCTTTTTTGAATCTCTTCGAGAATATCAAATTGAATACCTTGTTCACCTGAGAATTTATATGCACCGTGACTGGTTCCAACTGCAATGGCCAGGCTGTCGCAACTTGTTTGATTGACAAACTCTTCAACTTCGTTTGGCTGCGTATATTTCTTCAGTTTTTCGTCAACAATTAAATCATCTTCAACACCACTCAAAACACCTAATTCTGCTTCAACTGAAATCTTTTTTTGATGTGCTTTTTCTACAACTTCTTTTGTAAGTTCTATATTCTTTTCAAAAGATTCGTGAGAAGCGTCAATCATAACCGAATTGTACCCTCCCAATTCAATGGAATGAAAGGCATGTTCTTTATTCCCGTGATCCAAGTGAATAGCAAAAACCGTATTGGGGTAAATTTTAGCTGCTGCCGAAATCATCGACAACAACATTTCCGGGCTGGCATAATTCCGTGCAACCGGAGTTGTTTGTACAATAAACGGTGCATTTGCCTTTTGTGCTGCACTAAAAAGCCCGTGAATTTGTTCCATGTCCCAAACATTTACAGCAGCAATTCCATATTTGCCATAACATTTTTCAAAAATATCTTTTGTTGAAATAAGCATTGAAAGACCTGTTTTTTTTAGTTTAATCAGGCTTAAATATAGATCATTATTTATATCCAATACAAATAAATAGACAAAAATCTTTATGCAAAGGTTTGCATAGATTGAACTAATTTTATCTTGTAAATCAATTGAAAATCAGATAGAAGTGTGTTTTTTGATACTGCTTTTTTTGATTAATTCATCTAGTAAACCAAAATTCCCTTGTGAAGTTCCAGTTTATTGAGACA
>CAYZBC010000028.1:0-28991 GCA_964476535.1 uncultured Maribellus sp. | reverse complement strand
GACGACCAGGCAGAAAAATAACCCAGTGCCCCATTTGTAATATTGGAAACTGGATTAGCCGGTGCGGCAGATCCCGGATTTACATTAATCAACTCTTCGAATGTATTATAAAATTCATAAGCACCTTTATCAAGAGAAATTAATTGAATGGAAACGGTATCGCCATTATCGAAAAAATTTCCTCGCAGCGTAACTTCTATTTGCTTTCCATTTATTAAGCGATCATCGAAAATAATAAAATTATCGTTTTCATTTTTCAGGGTATCGCTTTCATAAATTTTAATGCGATAGTAATTTTCAACTTCTTCAGGATCTGTAAAATATGCCTTGATAATGTAACCTTCGTCCAAAAAAGCAAAACCATCGTCGAAATAATAGCTTAACGAATCAATTCTTACCGAATATTGTATAGTTGAACTTGCCTCATAAATCTCTCCCTCGGTTTCAATTCTTAAATTGTATTGCATGCCTTGTTCCGGCATAATTTCAAACGATTTATAAACACCTGGTACAATTTCTTTCAAGCTATAACTTTCCCCGAATTTATTTTCGATAACAACCAATGCACCTGACACTTTCTCACCAGAAGAGACTCCAAAATAACTACCCGTTTTCGATAAAAAGACTTCCGCTGAAAATGGATATTTTGACAAGTTTCCTTCAACAACAATCTCAGGATGTGATTCATTCAAATCAACATCAATTACTTTTTCGCAACCTTGAATTGCAAACAGCAGAACAATGAATATGTATTTTATTTTATTCATACTTTTAAGCTTTGAGCCACGAGCTACTAGCTTATTGCTTTATTTTCTTTACAATAATTCTTTTTCTAAAAATTATTTACGCTTTTTGTTTCTAAAACTTAAACTTATAGCTTACCGAAGGAATTGCCTTAAAAATAGCAAATTGTACTGCTTCTGTAATTTCTGGATTATCCTCGTTTTCTCTAAAATCGATAAAATAAGCGTTTTCGCGCGCATAAGCATTATATACAGAGAAACTCCAACTTGACTCAAATTTATCGGTTTTTTTGCGTTGCCATGTTAGGCCCAAATCCAGTCGATGGTAATTAGGCATCCGGTATCCATTTCGCTCGGTATAATATCCAACTGTTTGTCCCTCTATTTCGTATTTCCCATTGGGAAAAGTAACTGCATTTCCGGTGTAATATACCCAGGTTGCAGACAATTTTAGTTTTTCGGTCAAATCATACATTCCCACAACAGAAACATCGTGTGTTCGATCTTGCCGGGCTGAATAAGGATTTCCATTGTTGATCTCATCGAATTGCCGTTTTGTTTTCGACCAGGTGTAACTAATCCAACCGTTCAACCTGCCAAAATTTCGTTTTAACAACAACTCTGCTCCATACGCCCAACCTTTCCCAAAAACCAGTTCCGACTCTACAGTGGAATTATAAACCAGTTCAGCTCCATTTTTGTAGTCAATCTGATTTTTCAAATCTTTATAATATACTTCTATTGAAGTCTCGTATTCGTTGTCATTAAAATTACGGAAATAACCCAACGAAATTTGGTCCGAAATCTGAGGCTTTACATTATTACTACTTGGCAACCACAAATCGGTAGGAGTTGTAGTAGTAGAGTTCGAAAGCAAATGCAGAAACTGGTAAATCCGGTTGTACGAAGTTTTTACCGAACTCTTTCGATTAATTATATAATTTAATGCGATTCGCGGCTCAAGACCTCCTTGCGTATTTACAAACTCAAAGTCCTCTTTCTCTATGGTTTCTACTAATTCTCCATTATTATCGAACTCGTAATACTCACCCGGTCCAATATTCGTAAAAAGTGCCAGCCTTAATCCGTAATACAGCTTAAACCGTTCCGAAATATTTTGACTGTTTGAAAAATAACCAGCCCATTCAATCGCTTTTCGTTTTGAAATTTCACTCGATTCAAATCCAAACCCTTCTGTAACCGAAATTTCCCCAGGTAAAATATCATGATAAATTACATTGCCCCCAAACTTTATTGTATTTTGTGCATTAGCGTAGTAGGTAAAATCCTGTTTAAAATTCACATCCTTAATTTCTGAACTAATTGTAATATCGGCCTCAGCCATAATATTAATATCGTATGAATAATTACTGAAAATAAGCGACGTATTCGAAAATAGTTTACTACTAAAATTATGGTTCCAACGCAATGTTCCGGTAATACTTCCCCAATCAAAACCAAACTGGTCGGCAAATCCAAAATTATCGCGACCAAAATAACTCGAAAGATAAACGCGATTATTTTCGTTAATTTTATAATTGGTTTTCAGGTTTAAATCGTAAAAATAAAGTTGTGTGTTTTTTAAATCTTCTTTTTTCGAAAAAGCCAGAAACATATCTGCGTAAGTTCGACGGGCGCTAACAATAAACGATCCCTTGTCTTTTATAATTGGTCCTTCAACTGCAAGGTTCGAAGAAATCAATCCAATATTTCCGGTTACTCCATATTCTTTTAGGTTTCCCTCCTTCATTTTTATATCGAAAACAGAAGAAGCACGACCACCAAACTCCACAGGAATAGAACCTTTCATAAGGGTTGCATTTTTTATTGCTTCGGAATTAAACACCGAAAAGAAACCCAGCAAATGCGATGCATTATAAACCGGAGCTTCGTCCAACAAAATCAGATTCTGGTCGATTCCGCCTCCACGAACATAAAATCCGGAGTTTCCTTCCCCAGCCGATTTTACGCCAGGTGTAAGTTGAATGGTTTTCAAAATATCCCGTTCGCCAAAAAATACGGGAATATTCTCTATTTGTTTGGGTGTCATTTTTACATTTCCCATTTCAACCGAGGTTACATTTTTATCAGCCCGCTCTCCGGTAACAACAATATTTCCAAGCTCAATACTTTTTTCAGCTAATTCAATATCCAATTTCTTGTTTTCAATTAAGTTAACCCGAATAACCTGCGGCTCGTAACCAATAAACTGAAATCGAATTTTATAATCCCCTTTTATAAGGCTTATGGAGTAATAACCATAACTATTGGTAATTGTCCCTGTATTCAAAAGCTCCTCAACAAAAATCGTTGCACCAATTAAATCTTCACCAGTGGCTGCATCTTTTATGTATCCGTTGAGCGTAACTTTTTCCTGAGCCTCTGCCCAGGTAATAATAAAAAATGTTAAAAAATATACGATTGCTATTTTGAACATTAAAAATTATAAAAAGCACCAAAAATAGAATAAAACTTTGGCTTTTTCACAGTTCGAAGAAGGAATTCGTTCTAATTCTAATTCAGGCAATTAAAACAAAAAAATCAAAACAACCGAGTCGTTTTTAAGAATAAATACTATACTGTTAATCACCTTATTTAGAATCAACTAAGCTAAGTTTAACCCCAATCACCACACAACTAAACAACTTACAAACAAACACTTAACAAACTGCAAACAAAACGAAGTAGTTGTATAACATTTCAAGCTGTTTTTCAGCTTCTTGATTGTTAATAAATTATTACTATTTTTGGTGTCCTTTCTTCAGAATTAGAGTTAAGATAAGGTAAAAAATAAATCAATAAAACAGATATACTATGAAGGTTTACAAAACGGAAGAAATCCGTAACATTGCTTTAATAGGTAATGCAGGCAGTGGGAAAACCACCCTTGCGGAGGCTATGCTTTTTGAGGGTGGAGTAATTAATCGTAGAGGTGAGGTAACCGCAAAAAATACGGTATCTGACTACAATCAAATTGAGCAAGATTATGGCAACTCAATTTATTCGACCTTGTTGTACACCGAATATAACGGAAAGAAAATTAATATTCTGGACACGCCAGGAATGGATGATCTTTGTGGCAACGTTGTTTCTTCGCTTCATGTTACTGCTCTAAGCTTATTAACTATTAATACATTAAACGGCATTGAAGCGGGAACTGAAGCAGCTTCGCGCCAAGCAGAAACGGCAGACACTCCTTTGGTATTTGTGTTTAACCAATTGGATCACGACAACACAAATTTTGACTCAACACTTGAACAATGCAAAACAGCTTTTGGGAACAAAGTAACGGTTGTACAATATCCTGTTGACGCTGGAACTTCATTCTCTTCTATTGTTGATGTTTTGAAGATGAAAATGTACAAATACGGACCAGACGGAGGCAAACCTGAGATTATAGATATTCCTGATTCGGAAAAAGAAAAAGCCGAAGAGTTACACAACGAATTGGTTGAAATGGCCGCCGAAAACGAAGAGGCATTAATGGAAATGTATTTCGACAAAGGTACACTCACCGAAGACGAAATGCGTGTAGGAATAAAACTAGGCATGTTGGAACGTGGCCTATTCCCGGTGTTTTGTACTTGCGCCAGGAAAAATATTGGCGTTGGCCGTTTAATGGAATTTATCACCAACATTTCTCCTGCGCCAAACGAGAAAAAAATGAGCGCCATTGCCAGTGGTAAAGAGGTAAAAATGGATGCATCGGAAACACCGAGCCTTTTCGTTTTTAAAACTTCGATTGAATCACACGTTGGAGAAATTACCTACTTTAAAGTAATGTCGGGAACAGTTAAAGAAGGACTCGATCTTATAAACACAAGCACTGGAAACAAAGAACGACTATCGCAGGTATTTGTTTCGGCAGGTAAAAACAGAGAAAAGGTCGATGAATTGGTCGCAGGAGATTTAGGCTGTACCGTAAAATTAAAAGACACTAAATACAACCAGACCTTAAGCACAAAAGAAGCTGACATAAAATTTGAAGAAATTGCTTTCCCAACCCCACGAATTACAGTGGCCATGAAACCGGAAAATGATTCGGATGACGAAAAATTAGGCGAAGTATTAAATAAAATAAAATACGAAGATCCAACTTATATTATTGAATACTCGCAAGAATTAAAACAATTATTGGTTCACGGTCAGGGTGAATATCACATTAACATTCTAAAGTGGTATTTCGACCACGTTCATAAATTTGAAGTGAATTACCTGACTCCAAAAATTCCATATCGGGAAACCATTACGAAAATAGCTCAGGCCGATTATCGTCATAAAAAACAATCGGGAGGTTCGGGCCAGTTTGGTGAAGTCCACATGATTATTGAACCTTACGAAGAAGGTTCAGAACCTAAGAAGATGATTAAAATTGGTGATAAAGAACAAAAACTTGCACACCGCGATATACAAGAGCACGAACTTCCATGGGGAGGTAAATTGGTCCTTATAAACAGCATTGTTGGCGGTTCCATCGATGCCCGCTTTGTTCCTGCAATTTTGAAAGGTATTATGGAAAAAATGGAAGAAGGACCACTTACCGGTTCTTACGCCAGAGATATACGCGTTTACGTTTACGATGGTAAAATGCACCCAGTTGACTCAAATGAAATTTCATTTAAATTAGCCGGACGCCATGCATTTAGTGATGCATTTAAAAATGCAGGTGCGAAAATTTTAGAACCTATTTACGACCTTAACGTTTGGACACCAGCTGATAGAATGGGTGATGTAATGAGTGATTTACAAGGACGACGTGCCATGATTATGGGGATGGGTTCTGAGAAAGGTTTGGAGAAGATTACCGCTAAAGTTCCATTAAAAGAAATGAATAAATATACCACTTCGCTAAGTTCTGTAACCGGTGGACGTGGCGTATTTAGCATGACTTACGATGGTTACGAGAAAGTTCCGTCAGACATACAAGACGAACTGCTTAAAGCATATGCAAAAGAGCAGGAAGAGGAATAACAATTTTAAAATCTATTTCTATAAAATAGTAAAACCCCGGTTCTTTCGACCCGGGGTTTTCTTTTTTAAGATTTGTTTTTCCGATTTGCCTGGGTTAGGTTTTAAAAATAGGATTTCTATCTTTAATGCCGTATATCAAAATCCAATAATTACCTTTCATGCAAACTATATTCAGCAATCAATCAAAGACAAAAATGAGCAAGACAAAGACTTTTTTCAAAATCCTCATTATCTCTGTTTTCGTTTTATCCTTTTTTTCATGCACCAAGAAAACAAGGGAAGTAAGCCAGACAACATCCATCGATTTATCTAAACCAAACGTAGTTCTAATTTTTGTTGACGACATGGGTTACGGCGATTTGGGTTGTTACGGCCACCCAAATATTAAAACACCAAACATTGATAATATGGCAGACGAAGGAATCCGGTTTACATCGTTTTATGCTGTGGCTTCGGTTTGTACACCTTCCAGAGCAGGACTGTTAACAGGTCGCTATCCAATTCGGAGTATTCCAACTAATTGCGGTCCATCGTCGCCGGAAAAAGGAATGCCGGTTTCCGAAATTACCATTGCCAATGTTTTAAAAGATGCCGGCTACAATACCGCCGCAATTGGGAAATGGCATTTGGGTCAGCAAAAACATTTTCTTCCCACATCTCGTGGCTTCGATTCCTTTTACGGACTTCCGTACAGCAACGACATGATACTTCCATGGTGTCCGTGGTTAACAGAAAAAGACACTCTTTTTATGTACGAAAACGACAAACCCATTAAAGAAATTGGTTTCAATCAAGACAATTTAATAGTTGATTACACAAAGAAAGCGGTTGAATTCATTCAAACTCAAAAAGACGTGCCTTTCTTTTTATACCTGGCGCACGCCATGCCACACATGCCAATTAGTACTTCTGCCGAATTTAAAGGAAAGTCGGACGGAGGATTATATGGCGATGTGGTTGAAACGCTGGATTGGAGCGTTGGTCAGGTTTTAAAAACTCTAAAAGAACAAGGCCTGGATAAAAACACTTTAGTCATTTTTACGAGCGATAACGGTCCGTGGCAAAATTTGCCTGAAAGAATGTTGCTAAAAGGAGTAAAACCGTGGCACGGCGGAACCGTTGGACTATTACGCGGTTCTAAAGCAACTACCTACGAAGGCGGCTTTCGCGTTCCTGGAATTGTACGCTGGCCGGGACAAATTCCACAAAAACAGACAAATACTGAAATGGCTACTACAATGGATCTGTTCACTACAATTATTGAAATTACAAGAGCAAAATTACCCACAGATCGGAAAATTGATGGCAATAATATCCTTCCACTTTTAAAGGGAAAAGGCAAATCTCCAACTCAAGAACTATTCTATTTTAATGGCGCAAAGGCAGAAGCCTTTCGAAAAGGAAATTGGAAATATCGTTTTACGAAAAATGAAGGCGAACAACTTTTCAACCTAAAAAATGATCCAGGCGAAATGTACAACCGGGCAAAAGAAAAACCGGACATTGTTGAAGAATTGCACAAGGACCTGACCAACTTTGCAATAGAAACAAACGCAGAAATGGATAATTTATACCAATAAAAATACCTTGCTTATTGTGCATGAATCATTCAAAATAGAATACCGCTTTTGGATTTCCAGTAACGGACAAGCTCTTTTGGGAAAAGGAAAAGTTAATCTTCTTACAAAAATTAGAGAAACAGGTTCATTACGAAAAGCTGCCGAAGAGTTAAAAATATCCTATCGCAAAGCATATTACAGCGTGGCACAAATAAATAAAATTGCCAAAGAACCGGTTGTAATTATGAAAAGAGGTGGTAAAAATGGAGGCACATCGGAAGTTACAAAATACGGTCAAAAATTAATAACCGTTTATCAGGATTTAGAACAGGACATTTCCGAATTTATCGCATCAAAAAATTTCTGATTTTTTTATTCCAAAATTAAAATTCAATATTACTTTTGCACCGTTATTCAAAAAAAGAATAACGCTTTGTTTTATCAGAAATTAATTTTAGATGAACAGCAAAAACTTACTCGTTTTACTTTTAATGCTTTTCGTAATTAATGCCCGGGCGCAGGAAAAAGATTCACTTTCAATTGCCAGAATTTTTGAACTGGGCGAAATTAAAATTACTTCCCAGAAATCGAAAAATGTTGTTTCTCAATCGTCTAATTTTAAATTAAATAATACAGATGTAAGCAGCGCTTTAAATACACTGCCTTCCGTTATTTTTTCCAACATTGGCATCAAAAACGAATCTTCAGTTTACATCAGGGGTTTCGACATCAGAAGTATTCCCGTTTATATCGATGGAATTCCGGTTTATACAACTTACGATGGGTATGTTGATTTGGGCCATTTTAAAACTTTCGATTATTCTCTTATTTCGGCAACCAAAGGTTTTTCGCCAATGGAATTTGGACCGAACACAATTGGAGGGGCAATAAATCTGGTAAGTTTAAAACCTAAAGAGAAATTAGAAATTCAGGCAATCAGCGGATTCGCTAGCGGCAATACGTACGAATATGGAGTAAATATTGGAAGCCGGTTTGAAAAATTCTATTTACAGGGAAGTTATCACAAAAGTCAATCCGATTTTTCCCCGGTTTCAGGAAAGTATATTCCCACTAATTTTGAAGACGGAGGAAAGCGTGAAAATTCGTATTCAATCGACCAAAAATTAAATTTGAAAGTTGGATTTACACCCAATCCAAACCACGAATTTTCCTTCAACTACATCAACCAAAAAGGTGAAAAAGGAAATCCTCCATACAGTGACAACGACGAAAAAGTAACAACCCGATTTTGGCAATGGCCGGCCTGGGATAAACAAAGCTTTTATTTCATTTCAAGAAATAAAATAAATATAAAATCGAATTTGAAGGTGCGCCTTTTTTACGATGAGTTTTATAACGAACTAGAAAGTTTTGACGATGTAACTTATACTACTCAAACCCGACGTTACGCTTTTACAAGTATTTACGACGACCATTCTTTGGGTGGAAATGTTGTATTTACAAACCAAATTCCAGACAGAAATCAACTAAACATTTCGCTGCATTACAAAAACGATATTCATAAAGAATATAATTTAGGCGAACCGGAAAGAAATTTTAATGATTTCACGTGGAGTGCCGGATTGGATGATGTTATTACCATTTCAAAAAAAATTACGGTTACAGGAGGTTTAAGTTTTAATTTTAGAAAAGCACTTAAAGCTGAAGATTACAATTCGAATACGGGTGAAATCTCTACCCTTCCATTAAAAGAGAACAGTGCCGTTAACGAACAAATTGGAACAGATTTTAATCTATTCAAAAACAACATACTCTATTTTTATGTTGCCCATCGTACCCGATTTGCAACACTGAAAGATCGCTATTCGTACCGACTCGACAGAAATATTCCCAATCCCGAATTAAAAGCCGAACAAGCCATTCATTACGATTTGTCGTATAAAACCCTTCTTTTCGAAAAACTTTCGATTGATGCATCGTTGTATTATGTAAAGTTGAACAATACAATTCAATTGGTGGATGACGTTGAGCCGGGCATTTCGCAAATGCAAAATACCGGACATGCCGGGTACAAAGGATTTGATTTTGGCTCAAATTATAAATTATCAAATTGGGCTTCTTTATTGGTCAATTATTCGTTAATTGAAAGAAAGAATCTGAGTAATCCGGAGCTCCTTTTTATTGATGTGCCTAATCATAAAATTTGGTCGAATTTAACGGTAGAACCAATTAATAATTTGGAAATAAATTTTAATGCTGAATACAATTCGCAACGTTACAGTACGTCGTATGGAACTGTTGCCAGTGCATTTGATTTATATAATTTTTTCGCTTCGTATAAAATTAAACATTTTACAATTTATTCAGGTGTAAAAAATATATTTGATAAAAATTATGCATTTCAGGAAGGATATCCTGCACCGGGAAGAAACAATTTTGTTAAAGTTCTGTTTCATCTGAATTAAAGAAGCCAAATAAGTATGAACGATATTCTTCATCTTGACGACAAATGGATTAAAGCCTCAATTTTGGGGACGATTTGGGCGTCTTCTGAAATTGTACTCGGTAGCTTTTTACACAATTTGCGTGTACCGTTTAGCGGAAATATTTTAACTGCAATTGGTCTTGTAATTTTAATTTCGGCCAGCTACAAATGGAAAGAAAACGGTTTGATATGGCGCGCCGGAATAATTTGTGCCTTGCTTAAAACGATGTCGCCAAGTGCAGTTATTTTTGGTCCAATGGTTGCCATTTTTAGTGAAGCCATTTTACTGGAGATTTCGATACGAATTTTAGGTCGAACAATTCCGGGTTTTATGCTTGGCTCCATTCTGGCAATGTCGTGGAATTTAATTCAAAAAGTATTCAACTTTATTATTTTTTATGGCTACAACATTGTTGAAGTTTACACCAATTTAATGCAATATGCAGAACGCCAACTTGGTCTTCAGTTCGATGCAGTTTGGACACCACTAATATTGTTGCTTTTTATCTACGCAATTTTCGGGGCCTTTTCAGCTTTTGTAGGAATCAGAACAGGAAAAAAAATAGCAGGCAACCCGCTCCCATTTCACAATTTATACCTTTCCAATAAAACTGAAAATTCAACAAAAAAAATCAACGGATTTAACCATTCAGGTTTGTGGTTGGGTTTCAATATCATTTTAATGGCTGCTTCGCTTCTATTAATTGGCCGAATTAATTTTTCAATTTGGGTGGTTTTTGTTCTTGCAATTGCAACTACCTGGGCATTGCGCTACAAACGCGCATTACGACAACTTGTACGTCCACGATTATGGATATTTTTTATCATTATTACCATGATTACCGCATTTGTTTTCACCCGCTTGCAAGCCGAATCCAAAACATTAACAGATGGTTTCTTAATAGGAGTTGAAATGAATCTGCGGGCCATTGTTTTAATTATGGGATTTACCGTTTTAGGAACCGAATTATACAATCCAAAAATAAGAGCTTATTTTGCTGAAAGTTACTTTAAACAACTTCCCCTTGCCCTCGAACTTTCGCTAGAAAGTTTACCTGCGATGATTTCAAACACCCCCGATTTAAAAACAATTATTAAAAATCCAACACTGTTTGTTCACCAGATCATGGCATTCGCAGACTTTCGCATAAATGAGATAAATAAGCAATCAAACTTCAAACAAAAGATATTTATTATTACGGCGGGAATTGGACAAGGGAAAACTACCTGTATTAAAACTTTGGTTGAGAAATTTCAAAAAGAAAATATTTCTGTGTCAGGAATTTACTCTTCCAGAATACTAAATAATGAAACACCCTCAGGATATAATGTTGTAAATATTTCTAACGGAGAAACGAGTATATTTCTGAGAAAAAAGGGTGATTCTTCTCAAAAAAGAATTGGCAATTACTACATTTTCGATGAAGGGTTGAAGGCAGGAAACCGTGCATTACAAAACAATAATTCGCGATTAATTATAATTGATGAATTTGGCAAACTGGAGCTATCGGGAAAAGGCTGGTCCGATTCTATTGAGCAATTAATTAAAACCCCGAAAAATCACTTAATACTTGCAGTTCGTGAAGATTTCGTAATACAGGTGGTTGAAAAGTTTCTAATACCCAATGCATTTATTCTAAATGTCAGGAAAGAAAATTGCATTGATTTTTATGAAATTATTCTCAATGAAATAGAATTTTAAAAGAAATATTTTTTAATTTTTGTTTCGAAACAAATGGAAAAAACCGTGAGCACGTCGTCGTTCACCATCCCGACCTTCGCCAACAACATTGTAGTAATAGACTCCAGGGCTGGCATAACGACCACCCATTAAACGACCGTCCCAAACCGTCTCAGTCCAGGTGCCTTCAAAACCTCTCACGTTTTCACTTTCCCAATAATGAATTTTCCGTCCCCAACGATTAAAAATGGAGATTTCAATACTTTCCATCGACCAAAATTTAACCACAAAATTGTCGTTGGTTCCGTCGCCATTTGGAGTAAAAACATTCGGAACAGCAATAAACGAAGAATCGACTGCTATGTAATCTTCAAGATAAACAGTGTCAACACAAACATGGAGTTTCGACTCTTTTTTTGAAACCAGTTTTACCATGTAATCACCTGTATATTCGTAGGTGTAAATCGGATTTTCATCGTACGCAACAATCATAATACTGTCAATGGGTCCATCTGTATTTTCAGATTCCCTTTTAATATCACCTAAATCTCTGAAAAGAAACCATTCGTATTTATCGATATCACCATTTTCCGATTGATTGTTAAAAACAACTTCCAACGGCGCTTCCCCACCTTGAGGATCGACAGAAAAAACAGCTTTGGTTACAATCGATTCATAAGTAACATCAGCCGTGCCTTCACAATTAAACTTATCGTAAACACGCAAAGTGTAATCGGTATTTTTTGTTGGAGGATCAAAAATTTGTGGATTTAACACCGCAGCAACAACTTCGTTCCCGTCCTTCCATTGCACCCTTGTATTTTTATAGACCTGCAACTCTGTATTATCGGCTAAATCGTAATAATTTAACTCCGCCGAAGTAAATTCACCAATTAATTTAAACCATTCACAATTCGACAAAGTATCCGGAGAACTACCACTGGTTATCGTCCAATTATTAAAAATCCATGCACGGTCAATTTCACTGCCAGCCCCTTGCGTTACAGTAATCCGGTAACATCCGTTCGCCAAGCCTGTAATATCAGAAGTTAAAGCATCTGAACTTTCTGAAAAATAAAACTCAAATTCAGCAGTACTCTTATTGTATTTTTCCCAATAAAAAGTTTTGGTGCCTTCCAATTCAATGCTCATCCGCAACCTGCCAATTTCCTCAATTTCGCTTTCTGTACAAAAAACATAAATGCTGTCTGTTTCCGGAAATGCAGAATAACCTGTTTTATCCACGCCACTTGATCCGGGAGCTGAAAGCTGGGCTTGTAATGTCGTTGGATTTAGAATAAACAACAAAAATCCAAACAAATAGAAAACAATCTTCTTCATAAATGCAACTATTTTGAGCTACAATATTAACGTATAATTTTAATTTAATTGTCTGGTTGGGCACAAAAATTCAGGTAATTAGGCACAAAATAAGCTAAACTATTAATTTGTTGATAAAAGCTTTTAATAAAGCCATTGAAACCGGGGAACAACTTTTACTTTTGTTTTTTTTTTATTTTGAACAAAATACATTAGCGAGTTGGACTATCTAAAAGATTTAAATTCTATTCAGAAAGAAGCAGTTATCAGAACAGAGGGGCCAGCGCTGGTAATTGCCGGTGCAGGTTCAGGAAAAACCCGTGTTTTAACGTATCGCATTGCACATTTATTAAAGCAGGGGGCAAAACCATCGTCTATTCTGGCACTGACTTTTACGAACAAAGCGGCACGAGAAATGAAACAACGCATTGGGAAAGTTGCCGGCGAAAAAATTGCCCGATACTTATGGATGGGAACTTTCCACAGTGTTTTTTCACGAATACTACGTACTGAGCACGAAGCAACCGGCTATCCGTCGAACTTTACAATTTACGATAGCGCCGACAGCAAAAGTTTGATAAAATCGATTATTAAAAGTTTTCAGCTCGACGATAAAATTTATAAACCCAATGTGGTGGCAAGCCGCATTTCCATGGCAAAAAACAATTTAATTACTCCAAATATTTATGCCAACCATGACGAAATCAGGGGCGTTGATAAAAGTATGAGAATGCCGGCAATAATCGAAATCTACAAAGAATATACAAAACGTTCTTTTTTGTCGGGTGCAATGGATTTCGACGATCTATTATTAAAAACCAATTTACTTTTTCGCGACAATCCCGAAATACTCGATAAATATCAAAACCTATTCGACTATGTTTTAGTTGACGAATACCAGGACACCAATTATGCCCAGTACTTAATTGTAAAAAAGTTATCTGCCAAACATAAAAACATTTGTGTTGTTGGCGACGATGCACAAAGTATTTATTCATTCAGGGGAGCCAAAATTGAAAATATCCTCAACTTTAAAAACGATTACCCCGGCCATAAAATTTTTAAACTTGAACAAAACTACCGCTCTACACAAACAATTGTAAACGCGGCCAACAGCATAATTGCACAAAATAAAAAACAAATTCCGAAAACAGTTTTTTCTGAGAAGGATGAAGGTAAACCCATTAAAATTATTTCGGCATTAACCGATAACGAAGAGGGGTTTTTAGTGATTCAGGAAATTGCTGAAACGCAAATGCGCGATCATTACAAATATCAGGATTTTGCAATTTTATATCGAACAAATGCACAGTCGAGAATATTTGAAGAAGCATTACGCAAAAGAAATATACCTTACAAAATCTACGGCGGATTAAGTTTCTATCAACGTAAAGAAATTAAAGATTTGCTGGCTTATTATAGAATGACAATCAATCCGGCCGACAATGAAGCATTAAAGCGGATTATCAATTTTCCTGCTCGTGGAATTGGCTCAACCACAATGATGAAACTGGAAACAACTGCAGCAAACAACGATACTACAATTTGGAAAACCATAACAAATTTAGGAGAATCAAATCCTGCAGGGTTAAACAAAGGTACGGTCTCTAAAGTGCTCAATTTTGTCAACCTTATTCAAAAATTCAGTGCTTATTCAAAAAAGAATGATGCTTTTGATACCGCAAAAACGATTGCCAGTGAAACCGGAATTTTAAAAGAACTTTATAACGACAAGTCGACTGAAGCATTAAGCAGGCACGAAAACATTCAGGAACTATTAAACGGAATACAAGAGTTTACTATTTCGGCAATTGAAGAAGGGAATCCTGATAAACTGGAAAATTTTTTAGAAGATGTTGCTTTACTTACCGACCAGGATAAAGATAAGGATGAAGATCGCGACAAAGTAACATTAATGACTGTCCATTCGGCAAAAGGTTTGGAATTCAAAAACGTATTTGTGGTTGGGTTAGAGGAAAATCTTTTCCCTTCGCAACGCCAGGGCGATAAAAATACAGAGGAATCGATGGAAGAAGAACGTCGCCTGTTTTATGTTGCGCTTACCCGAGCCGAAGATAACGCATGGTTCTCTTTCGCCAACCAACGTTACCGCTGGGGAAATCTGGACTTTTGCACACCTAGTCGGTTTTTAGAAGAGTTGGATAAAAGATGCATTGACGACTCCAGCATATCTAGACTTACAAGACCAGACAGAAATATTACGCCTCAAAATAACGAAAGTCAAAAGTCAAATTATCAACGCCGAACTCCAGTTTCATCAATTAAACCTCCTGAAAGACAAAACATTTTTAATAGCAAACTCGTTTCTTTAAACGAGGCAGGAAGAAGACAAGCTTCTTTTGCAGGAGACGATCCCGAAAAAATACAAGCGGGAATGGTTATTGAACACCAGCGTTTTGGTGAAGGCAAAGTGCTTCGGGTTGAAGGTTTAGCGCCAAATATAAAGGCTACAATTTTTTTCCAAAAACATGGACATAAACAGCTTTTATTAAAATTTGCAAAACTGAAGATTAAGGAATAATAGAAGCACAAAAAATAAAAAGTTGGGATTTGAGAAGAATTCATTAGTTTTGCAAAAATATCTTCTGGAAAACTTCCGATAGATTTCCTGACAATTAGTTCGTTACATATAAAAAAATCAGATGGATTATAATTCACAAAGAAAAAAACTTCAACTTCCTGAATATGGAAGAAACATACAAAACATGGTCGAGTTTCTGATGACCATTGAAGACAGAGAAAAACGAAACACTCATGCTCAAACCATTATTGATGTTATGGGAAACTTGTATCCTTATTTAAGAGATATTGCTGAATTTAAACATAAATTATGGGATCATTTGGCGATTATGACCGATTTTAAACTGGATATTGATTACCCATACGATCTACCATCTCCCGATATTCTTACTGAAAAACCAAAAAGAGTACCGTATAATCAGCATCGAATTAAATACAAACACTATGGTCGCACCATGGAATTAATGATTGAAAAAATAGGTGAGTTGGAAGGCGAAGAAAGAGAAGCAATGATTGAGTTACTGGCTAACCACATGAAAAAATCGTATCTGGCATGGAACAAAGGTGCTGTAGAAGATAAAAAAATAATGAAGGATCTTGATTTACTTTCAAATGGGAAACTCGATATTGACAAAGAGATGAAACTTGCAGAAATAACACAACTTATTTCGAAACCAAAAAAGAAAAAAAACAACTCAGGAAAATCAAATAAAAGATATTAACCTTTTTAATTTTTTCAAATGTCAACTTTCATAATAGAAGGAGGATCTAAGTTAAAAGGAGAAATTGTTCCACAAGGCGCGAAAAACGAAGCGCTACAAATTATCTGCGCAAGTCTGTTAACCGAACAAGATATTCGCATTGAGAATATACCCGAAATTCGGGATGTTTTAAAATTAATCGACCTCTTAAAAGGGTTAGGCGTTAAGGTAAAAAGAATAAAAAAAGGTACGTTTCTTTTTAATGCGAAAAACATTAATGTTGATTTTTTAAAAAGTGCAGAGTATGCAAAACAAGCTGCTAGTTTGCGCGGTTCAATAATGATAATTGGGCCACTTCTGGCTCGCTTTGGAAAAGCATTTATTCCGCAACCCGGTGGCGACAAAATTGGCCGCCGAAGAGTTGACACCCATTTTATAGGTCTTAAAAAATTAGGTGCAAAATTTCATTACGATTCTGAAAACCGTTGGTATTCCATTTCCGCTTCAAAATTAAAAGGCGAATACATGTTACTCGATGAAGCATCGGTAACCGGAACTGCAAACATTGTAATGGCTGCAGTTCTTGCCGAAGGAACAACTACAATTTACAATGCGGCCTGCGAACCTTATTTGCAACAGCTTTGCAAAATGTTGGTTTCCATGGGAGCAAAAATTAATGGCATCGGTTCAAACCTGTTAAATATCGACGGAGTAACTTCATTGTCGGGTTGTTCGCATCGCATTTTACCAGACATGATTGAAGTGGGAAGTTTTATCGGTCTGGCGGCCATGACTGCTTCTGAAATCACAATCAAAAATGTAGGAGTTGAACATTTAGGTATTATTCCGGCATCGTTCCGACAATTGGGCATTAATTTGAAACAGAATGGCGATGATTTAATTGTAAAAAACAATGAACATTATAAAATAGAATCGTACATCGACGGGTCAATAATGACCATTTCGGATGCACCCTGGCCGGGACTTACACCCGACCTTTTAAGTGTTTTTCTGGTAGTTGCCACGCAAGCCAAAGGAAGTGTTTTAATTCATCAAAAAATGTTTGAAAGCCGCCTGTTTTTTGTGGATAAATTAATTGATATGGGTGCACAAATTATTTTGTGCGATCCGCACCGGGCAACCGTTATTGGATTAGACCGCGCACACCGTTTGCAAGCAACAAATATGACCTCGCCAGATATTCGTGCCGGAATTGCTTTGCTTATTGCAGCAATGTCGGCCAAAGGGAAAAGTAGAATAGATAATATTGAACAAATAGACCGGGGATACGAAGATATCGATGTCAGATTAAATCATTTGGGAGCAAATATTTCGCGTTCATAACAGGAATTAAAGCGTAAATATTTTTACGAATAAACTTTCAATCAAGTTATTCGTTGTTTACTTTACACAAACAATGTTTTGAAACAATTAAAGAAATTAAAAAAGTAGTATGAAAAAATTAATCTTAGTAGTAGCAGTCGTTTTATTAGCAACTGGACTTTCATTTGCACAACAAAAAATAGGGATTAACATTGGAGACAAAGCTCCCGAACTTATCGGAACTTCACCCGATGGAAAACAAATAAAACTTTCAGACACCAAAGGAAAATTGGTATTGCTCGACTTTTGGGCAGCATGGTGTGGTCCTTGTCGCAGAGAAAATCCAAATGTTGTAAATTCTTACAATACGTTCAAAGACAAAAAATTCACAAATGCCGATGGTTTTACCATTTTTGGTGCTTCGCTCGACAAAACTGCCGCAGCATGGAAACAAGCCATCGCAAAAGATAAACTGGCATGGCCTTATCACATCAGCGATTTAAGAGGTTGGAGTTCGAAACATGCAGCAATTTATGGCGTACGAAGTATTCCTGCCAACTTTTTAATTGATGGCAATGGAATAATTATTGCTCGTGGATTGAGAGGTCCTGCTTTAGCAGCAGCACTCAAAAAATACTCAAAATAGAGACAATAAGATCTCACTTTTAAGATTTTCCAAAATAACTCAGATTGGCACTCAATAATTGAATTGAGTGTCAATTTGTCTTTTATATTTGCATGGCAAAATTTTTGATAGCACAAGTAGCAAGTTCAAAATTTATGATACCAGGCAATTTTGGCTGATTTGAATTTTATAATGAATAGAAAATGACAAAAGAAAAAATCAATAAAGAATCGGAAGTAATTGTTGAGGAAGTAAAAGAAAAGACTCCAAACACTGAAGAAACAAATACTTCTGATATAAAAGAAGCTACCAAAGAAAAATCCAGCAATAAGAAAAAACCGAAAAAAGACAAGAAACAAGCAGAATTTGATGAATTAAAAACCAAACTTGCTGATTTGTCTGACAAACATTTACGCTTGCAAGCCGAATTCGACAATTTCCGTCGCAGAACTATGAAAGAAAAAATCGATTTAATTAAATCGGGTGGCGAATCGGTATTAATTAATATCCTTCCGGTTATCGATGATTTCGAAAGAGCCTTAGAATCGTTGAAAGACGTTTCGGATGACAATGCAGGAAAACAAGGAACGGAACTTATTTACAATAAGTTCGAAGAGTTTTTAAAGCAAAATAACGTAAAAGAAATTGAAGCTTTGAATCAGGATTTTGACGTTGATTTGCACGAGGCTTTAACAAAAATACCAGCTCCAAATAAAAAACTAAAAGGTAAGGTTGTTGATGTTATCCAAAAAGGATATTTACTCAACGAAAAGGTAATCCGATTTGCCAAAGTAGTAATCGGAGAATAAAATTGAGTATTCATAAACCATGGCAAAAAGAGATTATTACGAAGTTCTGGAAGTTGGCAAAAATGCGAGCCCCGAAGAAATAAAAAAAGCTTACCGTAAAAAGGCGATTCAATTTCATCCCGATAAGAATCCGGGAGATGCTGCTTCCGAAGAAAAATTTAAAGAAGCTGCTGAAGCTTATGAAATTCTCAGTAATTCAGAGAAAAAACAGCGGTACGACCAATTTGGCCATGCCGGAATGAGTGGTGCTGGTGGAGGTGGATATGGCGGAGGATTTTCCGATATAGAAGATATATTCTCCTCGTTTGGAGATATATTTGGTGGACACTTTGGGGGTTTCGGAGGATTTGGCGGTGGCGGAGGTCGCAGTCGTGGAGGACGCCGTGTTAGCCGTGGTTCAGATTTACGTGTTAAAGTAAAACTCAATCTAAAAGAAGTAGTTTATGGAGCCGAGAAAAAAATAAAAGTAAAAAAATACATTGCATGCGACCATTGTAGCGGAACAGGAGCGAAAGATGGTTCTTCTCATTCAACCTGCGGAACTTGTCGCGGTTCGGGGCAGGTAACCCGAATTACGAACACTTTGCTCGGACAAATGCAAACAGCTTCGGTTTGTCCAACTTGCCATGGAGATGGTAAAATAATTACTAACAAATGCCACTATTGTGCAGGAGAAGGTGTTGTACGCGACGAAGAGGTTATCAGCATTAATATTCCGGCCGGTGTTGGCGAAGGCATGCAACTAAACGTTTCGAACAAGGGAAATACCGGACGACGCGGAGGAATAAACGGAGATTTATTAGTTGTTATTACTGAAGAAGATCACCCCGAATTGATTCGCGACAATAATAATCTCATCTATAATCTTTTCCTTTCATTCCCGGAAATTACTTTGGGAACTACATCAGAAATCCCAACTGTTGAGGGTAAAGTAAAGGTAAAAATAGAAGCAGGTACTCAGCCAGAAAAAATATTACGATTAAGAGGAAAGGGAATTCCTGATGTAAATGGATACGGGAAAGGTGATTTACTGGTTCGTGTGCATGTTTGGATCCCTAAAAAACTAAGCAACGAGGAAAAAAGAACACTTGAAAAACTTCAAAGTTCGCCCGGATTTCTGGAAGGACCTTCGGTTGCTGAGAAAAACTTTTTTGAAAAAATGAAAGATATGTTTGAATAATTTGTTTGAAATTTCAAACAAATAAGAGGTACCACCAACGATGAAACTACATTAATCTACTTTGAATTAATGTAGTTTTATTTTTATTTGTACATTTAAAGCATCATAACTTTAATAAACCAATAATCATGAAAAAAATCTTATCAGTACTTTTCATTTTATGCGTCTCTACGCAGGTTTTTGCTAAAATTACACCCAAACAAATTGTTGGGAAGTGGAAATATACAGTTGTAATGGATCAAGGTGAATTAAAAGGAGTTTTCAATTTTGCTGAAAAAGAAGGAAAACTTACCGGCGAAATTGTTACTGAAAATGGTGACACTTTTGCTTTCTCCAAAGTTAAAATTAAAGAAGAAAATATTTTGTATTTTGAGTTTACTCCGGAATATGATCTTATTACAATTAGTTTAAAAATAGATGGAAAGAAATTCGAAGGTACTGGTTCATCAAATGGAGGAGAAGCACCAATTACAGGAGAAAAAATGGAACAACCGTAACAATTAATTACAACTGCTTTTCAGAATTTTCAGCACTTTTGAAACATCATAAACAATCGAATTTGCTGAGATTGTTGCTCCCGAAAGTGCTGAAATTTCTTTTTTATAACGTAATTCCCCCGACGAATAATTTTCAAATTGCTGCAACCATTTTTTAGAAGCAATTTCCCCACCGTGCTCCGAACGATATTTTAAAACCCTGATTTTTTCGATCGCAAAATCTAAATTCACGGTAATCAAGTAATCAAATTTTTCATATCTCCCGGTGGCTTGTGCAAAAACTGCGTAAAAATCATCGCCGCTAATTCGACTTATTCGGTAGATTACAACAAAGTCAGTTTTTTCAAAAAAATCAGCAACATCAACCTTTTTAACCAATGTTATATCTTTCTCCTTTAAAGCGATTTTCACCATTTTCAAAGCTTGCTGTTCAGGATAAAACTCCTCAACAGAACTCTTAAAAGTTACAGATAACAAAAGAGATAGTATTGAAAAAATTAAAATCTTCATTTACTTTTACCATTTAAAACCAGATTCCAATTCCCATATTAAATTGACCCGTTGTATTATCCGTTGCATTACCTAAAAATTGATAATCGGCTTTTAAAACAACACCGGAACTTAACCACCAACCTACTCCAACCGTAACATCTGTTCTATCGAAAGCGCCATTAACAGACAAACCACCTTCAGTTTTTGAATGTGTATTGTACCTTTCGTATCGTACAAATGGAACAAATTTTTGTTCTGTTTTAGCTGTATGCAATAGATTGTAACCGGCTTCGGCATACCAGCCAAACATTTGGCTTCCTAAATCTTTTCCAGTGAAGTCGTTGTATTGGTCAGTGTTTTTAATGTTTACAATATTTACTTGTCCGCGAGCTTCAAAACCGCCTTTTACATAACGTGCATCAAAACCCAACATCGAAATTCCAACAACAGAAGAATCCGCAACATTAATTGCAGCATAATCGTTTTTATCAATTCCATTGTACAGCGTCGATTGTGATTTTCCATTGTAGGTACTAATTCCAAGTTTTAAACCTGAAATTCCGTAATAATCGATTTTTGTAGCTAAAATTGGAGAACTGATAAATGACTCAGCTCCTTTTTGGCGTCCCTTACGCAAACCGTCTGTCCCGCGAAAAACTCCACTATTGTTGTAACCGTTAAAACCATTCATTACATACAACTGATATTTTACCGCTGCATTATCAATTCTTCCGGTAAAACCTACACCAATTTCACGCCAGGTGGTTGGAACAACTTTGCTATCTAAATTCGGGCGTTCAACACCATTAAATGTTGGAGGTTCGTGGTACTCGTTTACAATTCCCATAGGAACTAACATTAACCCACCCCTAAAATTGAGCCATGGCAAAATTTTGTAATTCATAAAAGCTTGCTCAACATAAACTTCTTTAACATGTTCTAATTCAATTTCGGTTACAAAGTTCGTACGTTCGTTAAACCGGTATCCAAACAACAAAACCATACGGTGAACATCTAAATTACCGTTACTCCTTTGTCCTTCTTTTACAGGTTGATTGTAATCGATTTGTGCATAACCACCAATCTGAACTTTCGAGTTTGTATCGGATGATAACACATCTGCAGTATTTTGTGATGCCACTTGAGCATACAAAAAATTAACTTCTGCCAATAAAAACAGAATTCCTAAAATCTTCTTCATAATGTATAAGGTTATAAAATCGGAGGCAAAATTAGCATTTTATTTTTATTCAGTCTAAATTAAAATTATATTTTCAGGGAACAATGAATCAACTTCCCTCAAAATTATATGTTTATATAATATTCCATTCACCGTTATTTTAATTAATATTTGCAAATATATTTTGCATCATTACTTTTGTTTAATTAGCATTACTATTGTGAAAGATTTAAATATAAAATATAGCTTTTTTGAAAAAGACCTTCAAAATGAAATTCTATCAATCGGAGTTAAAAAGAGTTTCGAAACCAATGAATTTTTAATTCGGGAAGGTCAGTTTATCTCAAGTTTCCCCTTGGTTTTGAAAGGTTTAATTCGAGTTTCGAGAACCAACGACGACGGCAACGAATTACTGCTGTATTATTTAAAAGGAAACGAAGTTTGTGCCATGTCGTTAACTTGTTGCATGACCAACGTAACCAGCAATATAAATGCAGTAACCGAAGAACCAACTGAAGTTGTAATGCTTCCGGTTGAATTGCTCGACAGCTGGATTAGCAAATACCCAACATGGAAACAATTCGTGATGCAGACTTTTCAGAACCGCTTTCGCGAATTGTTAGATACAGTTGATGCCATTGCTTTTATGAAACTCGATGAACGATTGATTAAACACTTTGTAGATCGCAATCAAAACGCTGGGGCAACAACGTTTACCGGCACACATCAGGATTTGGCTTTGCAACTCAATACTTCGAGAGAAGTAATTTCACGATTACTCAAAAAACTCGAAAAGGACGGAAAGATTAAACTTTCACGAAACTTTATAAATTTTTCTAACCTTTTGTGATTTTTGTTACAGACCAGTTTCTCAACTCTTGTTTTCTTTGTGCCAGACAAATCAAAGTACATAGTTAATAGCTATTACTTCACAATTTTTGGGTTATAAAATCGGTTAGTAGTTGAAGGTTGTAAAGCCGGATTCGTAAAGAATTCGGCTTTTTTATTTTCTAAAAAATAAAAAATTTAACAAGGCTTTACCAAATAATTCCACCAACAAACTTTTTTAAAAACCGGTTAATATTAATTTCATATTGAAAAGTTATGCCACTTGCAGCCTTCGTTTTATAATTAAAATAGTGATATTTGTCACTAATCTTTAATTAACATCAACCTTGTAAATAATAGCTATATGTTTAAAATTCAAACATTAGATAAAATCGATCCTGACGGACTTAGCCTTTTTCCTTTAAGCAAGTATGAAATTGCAAGCGAACTTCCCAATGCGGATGCCATTGTTTTGCGCAGTTTTAAAATGCACGACATGGAATTTCCCTCGTCGTTAAAAGCAATTGCTCGTGCCGGAGCCGGAGTTAATAACATTCCTCTCGAAAAATGTACAGACAAAGGAATTGTTGTTTTTAATACTCCGGGAGCCAATGCAAATGGAGTTAAAGAACTGGTTTTAGCTGGACTACTTTTTACATCGAGAGATATTATTGGTGCTGTAAACTGGGGGCAAACATTAATAGGGAAAGGCGATGAAGTTCCTTCTCTGGTTGAAAAAGGAAAAAAGAATTTTGCAGGACAAGAAATTCAAGGAAAAACATTGGCAGTTATTGGTTTGGGAGCCATTGGCGTTTTAGTTGCCAATGCAGCAAAAGCGCTTGGTATGAAAGTTATCGGTTACGACCCCTATATTTCGGTGCAACACGCACTTGAATTAAGTCGTGAAGTTACGTGGGTGGAAGGTATTCATCCACTTCTGGCGCAAGCCGATTATGTTACTGTAAATGTTCCTTTAACCGCCGATACAAAGGGTTACATTAACAAAGAGAAATTTGCCATGATGAAGGACGGAGTAAAAATTCTGAATTTTGCCCGTGGCGGATTGGTTGACAACAAGGATTTAAAAGAAGCCATTGCATCAGGTAAAGTATCGAATTATGTAACCGATTTCCCTGATGAAGAAACAATGAAAATGGAGAAAGTAATCTCTATTCCTCACCTGGGCGCATCTACAAAAGAATCGGAAACCAACTGTGCAATTATGGCAGTTAATCAAATAAAAGATTTCCTTGAAAACGGGAACATTATTAATTCAGTGAATTTTCCTGCCGCAACAATGGAACGACACGAAGGTTGCCGCATTCTAATTGCCAACAAAAATATCCCAAACATAATTAGTCAGATTTCCAGTGTTTTGGCCACTGAAGGGATAAACATTGATAACATGCTAAATAGAAAACGCGATGATATTGCTTACAACATTATTGATGTTGCGCAGCAAACCGTTAATGAATCAATTAATGCAAAACTTCAAAACATTGAAGGAGTTTGTATGGTTCGAATAATTCAAGAGTAATTACCAAAACTTTGAAAACAGAAGGTCTCACTTTTTTATTAAATTTACATCTTCCTTTTGTACCAATAATAATTTTGAACAAAAATATACTATGAGTAAGAATATTGAAACAAGAGCCGCCGATAACATTCGGATTTTGGCAGCATCAATGGTTGAGAAAGCAAAATCAGGTCACCCGGGTGGAGCCATGGGCGGAGCCGATTTCATAAACATTCTGTATTCCGAGTTTTTAAATTACGACCCATCGGACATGGCCTGGGCAAACCGCGACAGGTTTTTCCTTGACCCCGGTCACATGTCGCCAATGTTGTACGGTGTACTTTCACTGGCTGGAAAATACAGCATGAAAGACGTTGCCAATTTCCGTCAGTGGGGAAGTGTAACACCCGGTCACCCTGAAGTTGATGTTGAGCGTGGTGTTGAAAACACTTCCGGCCCTTTGGGACAAGGTCATTCAATGGCAATTGGAGCAGCCATTTCGGAACGATTTTTAGTTGAACGTTTTGGTGAATGGATGGCTCATAAAACCTATACATTTATTTCTGACGGGGGTGTTCAGGAAGAAATTTCGCAAGGTGCAGGACGAATTGCAGCATTCCTCGGATTAAGTAATCTTATAATGTTTTACGATTCAAACGACATCCAGCTTTCAACATCTACCAAAGACGTTACAAAAGAAGATACAGCAAAAAAATACGAAGCTTGGGGATGGAACGTATCAACCATCGACGGAAACAATCCTGCACAAATTAGAGAAGCTTTAAAAAATGCACAATCGGAAACAGAAAGACCAACCTTAATTATTGGTAAAACAATTATGGGGAAAGGTGCAGTTACCGAAGCCAACGAAAGCTATGAACGCAAATGCGAAACGCATGGAATGCCATTAACAAACGCAGGTGCATCGTTTGCAAAATCTATTGAGAATTTAGGTGGCGATGCTGAAAATCCATTTCAGGTTTTTGATGACGTGAAAGATTTGTATGCAAAACGCGAAACGGAACTTATTAAAGCTGCTGCCACAAAAAAAGCAGAACAAGCCAATTGGGAAGCTGCAAATCCGGAGTTAGCAAAAAAACGAAATAAATTTTTATCAAAAGAAACTCCTGAATTTGATTTCTCAGCAGTTGTGCAAAAAGATAATTCAGCAACCCGGGGAGCTTCTGCTACTGTTTTAGCAGCTTTTGCAGGAAAAGTTGAAAACATGATTGTTTCTTCAGCCGACCTTTCCAATTCAGACAAAACGGACGGATTCCTGAAAAAAACCACCGCATTTACAAAAGGTGATTTTAGTGGTTCGTTTTTACAAGCCGGTGTTAGCGAATTAACCATGGCTTGTTTAATGAATGGAATGGCTTTGCATGGTGGAATTATTCCGGTTTGCGGAACTTTCTTTGTGTTTTCAGATTACATGAAACCTGCCGTTCGTTTGGCTGCATTAATGGGACTGCCCGTGAAATATGTTTGGACTCACGATGCTTTCCGTGTGGGTGAAGACGGACCAACTCATCAACCAATTGAACAGGAAGCTCAAATTCGTTTGATGGAGAAATTAAAAAACCACAAAGGCGAAAATAGTACTTTAGTTCTTCGTCCTGCCGATGCAAACGAAACTACCGTTGCATGGAAAATAGCCTTGGAAAATACTTCAACTCCAACAGCACTTATCCTTTCAAGGCAAAACATTACAAATCTTCCGGTTGAAGGGAATCGTTACAAAGCGGCACTTCAGGCAGAAAAAGGTGCTTATATTGTTCAGGAATGTAAAGGAACGCCCGACGTAGTATTTTTAGCCAGTGGTTCGGAAGTTGCTACATTGGTTGAAGGTGCTATACTTTTAGCTGAAAAAGATGGTTTAAAAATCCAAATTGTTTCAGTTCCTTCAGAAGGTGTTTTCAGAAACCAACCGAAAGAATACCAGACAAGTGTACTACCTATTGGAGTACCTCGTTTTGGAATGACTGCCGGTTTGCCTGTGACATTGGAAGGTTTAGTTGGCGAAAACGGTAAAGTTTGGGGAATGGAATCATTTGGATATTCAGCACCTTATACTGTTTTGGATAAAAAATTCGGATTCACTGCAGAAAACGTTTACAAAGAAGTAAAAGAGATGTTGGCATAAAAAACAACAAGATATATTTCGTAGAAAGGTGCTTCGTTTTTGGAGCACCTTTTTTATTTCGCCTCAAATTCTAATTAATTATTTTTGATTCACAATAAAGAAAATTCTTAAAGTTGACTATCACTGTGGCAGAGCCAAGGGATATTCCGCCAACTTTATTTCAGCCCAAAAGCTGAAAATCGAATTTTCATTATTTCACCCCTCTTTCAACCGGCAATTGCCGGTTGACATCTCCCCTGAATTTCAAGGGAGAGTATATGGAACCCCGTGGCAAAACCTCAAGGAATTCTTTTGATTAAGGATTTGAACCAAAAGATAAGGTTTTACAAATTTATAACTTCAACTCTTTTTACTCTCCCCAAAGGTCTCATTCCATCCATTATTTATACGCTATCAAAATATTATTCATTCAGAGAAGAATGAATCTCAAACTTTTTACTACTTTCACTTCTTAATTTATTTTCAAAGTCAAAAATGGAATTTCATAAAAAAAAACAAAATGACAACAACTAACAGGCGCAATTTCCTAAAAACTGCAACTGCAGCAGGAGCAGGAATTATACTTGCCCCACAAATTTCGAAAGCAGGTGATTTAAAACAGAAACAAAATAAGAGTGAAGTTAACATTGCTTTTATTGGTTGTGGCGGAAGAGGGAGAGGTCATTTAAAAAGAGCCGCAATGACAGAAGGTGTAAAAATTACAGCATTTTGCGACATCGACCCGGAAGCAGTTAAAAAAACTCAAGAGGTTTTGAAAGAACAGGGACATCCCGCAGCAGACGTATATTCCGACGGGGAATTCGCATATTTAGAAATGCTAAAACGCGACGACATTGACGGTGTACTAATCGCAAGTCCATGGCTGTGGCACACAAAAATGGCTGTTGCCACAATGAAAGCCGGGAAATATGCTGCGGTAGAAGTTTCAGCAGCAAACACCATGGAAGAATGTTGGGATTTGGTGAATACTTCGGAAGAAACAGGAATGCCTTGTATGATTCTGGAAAATGTAAATTACCGACGCGATGTATTGGCGGTAATGAATATGGTAAAACAAGGAATTTTTGGTGAAGTTGTACATGCTCGTTGTGGATACCGACACAGTTTACTTGATGTAAAATTCAACGAAGATCTTAAATTTGGTGAAGGTGCAACCGGTGAAGCGCGTTGGAGAACCCAACATTCACTAAAACGAAATGCCGATGTTTATCCAACTCACGGATTAGGACCAATTGCTGCCATGTTGGATATTAACCGGGGAAACCGCTTTTTATATTTAACTTCAACCGCATCGAAAGCAGTTGGATTAAAAGACTATATTCAGGAAAAAGGAGGAGAAGACCATCCTTCGGCAAAACTACCCTGGAAACAAGGTGATGTTATTACTTCTATTATTAAAACAACTAATGGCGAAACAATAATTGTTACACACGATTGTAATCTACCACGCCCTTACTCACTTAATTTTCATGTTGCAGGAACGGATGGTGTAACTGATTTTGATCAGGGAAGTCCACGGATTTATGTTGAAGGAAAAAGTAAAGGACACGACTGGGACGATTTTAAAGCATGGCAGGATAAATACGACCACCCGCTTTGGAAAAAATATGGAGAACAGGCAAATAGTTCGGGACACGGTGGAATCGATTTTTTTGTAACCAGAGAATTTATAAACGCGGTAAAAGAACAAAGACAACCGGTTATGGATGTTTATGATGCAGCCGCCTGGAGCGCAGTCACTCCTCTTTCGGAAGCTTCAATCGCTCAAGGAAGTGCACCTCAGTATTTCCCCGATTTTACACGAGGAAACTGGATAAAACGAAAACCTGTAATATTCGAATAAAGATATATTTAAAAGGTGTTCGGTTTTGGACACCTTTTTTATGCATCAAATATGAAACGACCCAGCAACTTAATTACACAAACAAGAAGTATTAAAAGGGGAGTTTAGTAATGGAAATAATTTATTGTTGTATTCTTCACCCCCAACCCCCTAAAATAAATTAACCGAGGGCGACAACAAATTTTAAAGCTGTTTTCGACCAAGAAATACCACTTGCTAATGCAATAAGAACCACATGTTTTTAAAAATGATGGGATAGGTATATTTGTTTGTCAAATTTAACTGACTGATATTCAGAAGAAATGAAAACATAAGATTATATTACCACAATATTAAAAGAGAAAAACCAATGATAAACATGCCCTTTGCAATAATTTTCTCCAGACAACCAAAAAAACAAAAAGTACAAAACTAAAAATTGAAATTGAGTTGAAAAACACCGAATTAAAGATAAAAAAACTAAAAGAGACTATTTTTAAAAACCTAATTTTATAACTGCGGATTTAAGGTAAAACTATTTTTTTGCTTGACTTAATCCGAAACTAGTGTTAAGTTAAGTATTAAATGACGTAAATAATTTGTATCTTTGAATA
>CAYZBC010000027.1:0-29138 GCA_964476535.1 uncultured Maribellus sp. | reverse complement strand
AATTCACTAAAGAACTTTTTTATGAGTTACTTACAAAAAAATTCCCTAAATTTGCAATCCATTTATCAGAGGCGAATACCAACCCGGTTTTTTACTTCTGATTTTTTAGTTAGAATTTAAACATTAGAGTGATGAAAGCGACATATTCAAGGCAAGAAGAGAAAGACATTTCTATTGAAGAAAAACTGCGTGCACTGTTCGAATTGCAGAATGTAGTTTCAGATGTAGATAAGATAAAAGTACTACGGGGAGAACTACCTTTGGAGGTTCAGGATTTGGAAGATGAAATTACTGGATTAAAAACAAGGTTGATCAATCTCGACGTTGAAATTAAAAATCTGGATACTGTAATTAGTAACAAAAAAATTTCGATTAAAGATTCGCAAGCTCTAATTACAAAGTACACTGAGCAGCAAAACAATGTTCGAAACAACCGTGAATTCGATTCACTTTCGAAGGAGATGGAATTTCAAAATTTGGAAATCGAACTTTCTGAAAAAAGGATTAAAGAATTTACGATTGAAATGAAAGAGAAGATAGAAAATGTTTCTACTTCAAAAAAATTGTTAAAAGACCGTGAAGAAGATCTTGAAAGAAAAAAGGGCGAGTTAAAAGAGATTACAGAAGAGACTAAAATTGAAGAAGAAAAATTAAGGTCGAAATCGGAAAAAATTGAAACTTTCATCGAGCCACGTTTATTGGTAGCTTTTAAACGTATTCGTAAAAATGCCAGAAATGGTTTGGCAGTTGTTACTATTCAGCGTGATGCTTGCGGCGGGTGTTTCAACAAAATACCACCACAGCGGCAAATGGATATTGCCAACCGTAAAAAAATTATTGTTTGCGAATATTGTGGACGTATTCTGGTTGATGAAAACATCAATGTTTTACAAGCAGATGCTCCAGCAGCTAAATAGACATTAAAAACTCAACAAAAAGGCCGATTCAAAATTAATTGAATCGGCTTTTTTGTTGATTGATGCGAATTTCAATTCGGATTCGGTTGATGGTGATTTAAAACCGCTAGATTCATTCAAAAAGAAGAACCGTTCCCTTTTCATTAAACCCAAAAGGAACGATTCTTCTTTTGTATCCTTGAACTCGAAACGGTTATTACCAACTTCCGCCAGCACCGCCACCACCAAAGCCGCCACCACCGAAGCCACCAAAACCTCCGCTCCCTGACGAAAAATTACCAAACGATCCTCCGCTGGATCGCCCGCCCGACATCATTCCCATAGCGAGCCAAAATGGCAAACTTCTTCCCGGTGAATAAACCCTACGGCTTCTGCCTCTTCCAAAAATAGATATAATAAATATGAAAATTAATATGAAAAACGGAATTGGTGAACCGCTTCCTGCATTTACATTCTGCTGATATTGTTCTGCAGAGTACTCTTCACGAGAAATTTCCATCATCACTTTTATTCCACTCACCAATCCACCGAAATAATCGTTTTGTTTAAAATGTGGAATCATTTCGTTATCCACGATTGTACTATTTACAATGGCATCGGGCAAAACACCTTCTAAACCGTAACCGGTGGCAATAAAAACCTGCCCTTTACTATTTCCGGTTTTAGGTTTTACAAGAACAACAATTCCATTGTCTTTCCCTTTTTGTCCAACGCCCCAGTTTTCGCCTAATTTAAAGGCATAATCTCCTGGGGCATTACCTTCTAAGTCGGCAACTGTTACCACTACAATTTGAGTTGAAGATTCACGCGCAAACTGTACTAATGCACCTTCCAGCTGATTGTTTTCATTATCATTTAAAACCCCAGCAAAATCGTTAACCAATCTTGGAGGATTTGGTCGCTCTGGAATTGCGGCATGTACAACTGTTACAATACTGAATACTGCGACTAAAACTATTATTAATTTCTTCATTGTTACCTATTTTTTGCCAAACGATATTTCATCCGACAATTCGTTCACATCATTAACCTGGTAGGGGAAATGAACTTTTAATTGTTCTCCAGCTTTTACAATACCCTCTGCCAAACCATCGGAATAAAGTCCGTCTTTAAACTTTTCAAGCATCTCCTCTTTAATGTTTTCCCAAAAATCTTCGGGTACTTTCTCATTTATTCCGGCATCACCCAAAATGGCAAATTTATGGTCGTCAACAGCCAAATAAAATAAAACTCCGTTACGAAGCTCTGTTTTATGAATTTGTAATTTCTCAAATACATAAGCCGCCTGATCTAAAACATCGCCTTTGCATTTTTTTTCGATATGCACACGAATTTCGCCCGATGTATTTGTTTCGGCTACCCGAATTGCATTGGTTATTTGCAACTTATTTTCTTCTGTAAAATATTTCTGAATACTCATTTTTTTTGATTAAAATTGAACTTCAGGAGCTTTGTCTGCACCTTGCTGCGCTTCGAAATAGGTTTTCTTTTCGAATCCAAACCATCCGGCATAAATCATGCGTGGAAATTTCCGAATGTAAGCATTATATGTTTGCGTAGTATCATTAAATTTGCGGCGTTCTACAGCAATTCGATTTTCAGTTCCTTCCAACTGTGCCTGCAAATCCAAAAAACTTTGGTTGGCTTTTAAATCTGGATAACGTTCCACCACAACCATTAATTTACTCAACGCGGAAGACAAACCTTGTTGCGCCTGATTAAATTGTTGAATAGCTTGCGGAGACAAATTTGAAGGATCGATATTTACCGAAGTGGCTTTTGAACGTGCCTCAATTACTCCTGTTAATGTTTCTTGTTCGTGCGCCGCGTATCCTTTTACTGTATTTACTAAATTTGGAATTAAATCTGCTCGCCGCTGGTAAACATTTTCAACTTGCGCCCACGACGAAGTTACTTGTTCGTCCATTTCAACCATATTGTTGTATCCACAACTTGTAAATAAAAATCCGCCAATTACCGCAATTAATACTATAAATATTCTTCTCATAATTTTAAAATTTTATTGAATGATTACAAATATTTACAAAATGTGCCAAATATCAGCACAAAATTCGGGGAAAGGCTATAATTTGCCGTTGTATTTCATTTAATAAGAGATAAAGGAATGGATTATTCTATTTATAGAAATTCGGACATGGGAAAAAATTCATAATTATAATCAATATTAGTCTTTATGATTATCGGTTTCATCAAAAACAATAAAGCTTTAAAGAATATGGCAATGGAAAATTTCAAGAATGCTATTTTAGAAGGAATCCCTAATTATTTGCCGGAGGTGAAACCATACAACTCTGCTGCAAATCATGCACCCAAACGAAAAGATATTCTTACTAACAAAGAAAAAAAACTGGCACTTAAAAATGCTTTGCGTTATTTCCCATGTCATTTACACGAACATTTGGCCTCCGAATTTCTGGATGAACTAAACCGTTTTGGGCGAATTTATATGTACCGTTTTCAACCCGATTATAAAATATACGCCCGCCCGATAAATGAGTATCCAGCCCGATCGATGCAAGCCGCATCCATTATGTTGATGATTCAAAACAATCTCGACCCAGTTGTAGCCCAGCACCGACAAGAGTTAATTACTTACGGGGGGAATGGGGCAGTTTTTCAAAATTGGGCACAGTACCTTTTAACCATGAAATATTTGGCGGAAATGACCGACGAGCAAACCTTAGTCATGTATTCCGGACATCCAATGGGATTGTTCCCCTCGCATTCAAATGCACCCCGAGTTGTAGTTACCAACGGAATGGTTGTTCCCAACTATTCTTCAAAAGACGATTATGAAAAAATGAATGCGCTTGGTGTTTCGCAATATGGACAAATGACTGCCGGTTCGTACATGTACATTGGTCCGCAGGGAATTGTACACGGAACAACAATAACAGTTATGAATGCGGCCAGGTTGCACTCACCCGGAGATTTTGCAGGAAAGATTTTTGTAACCAGTGGATTGGGTGGAATGTCGGGCGCACAACCAAAAGCAACTGTAATTGCCGGAATGATTTGTGTGATTGCTGAAATTAATCCGAAGGTGGTTGAAATTAGGCACAGTCAGGGTTGGGTGAATGAAGTTTTTACAAATCTTGATAAACTTATAATTCGCATTCAAAAAGCTAAAAAAAACAAGGAATCCGTTTCGCTGGCTTACCAGGGAAATGTAATTGATTTGTGGGAGAAATTAGCGATGGAAAATATCCAAATTGAGTTGGGCTCCGACCAAACTTCGTTGCACAACCCCTTCTCGGGCGGTTATTATCCGGCAGATCTTTCTTACGAAGAATCGAATAAAATGATGGTTGATCAACCTGAATTTTTTAAAGAGAAGGTTTATGAATCGTTGCGTCGCCAGGTTGTTGCCATTAATAAAATGGTTCAATACGGAATGTATTTTTGGGATTACGGGAATGCATTTCTTTTGGAAGCAGGTCGTGCCGGGGCAGATATAACGAATTCTGAAGGTGATTTTATTTATCCTTCGTATGTGCAAGATATTATGGGACCACTGTTTTTCGACTATGGATTTGGTCCGTTTCGCTGGGTTTGTACTTCGGGAAAAACGGAAGATTTAAAAAAGACCGACCAAATTGCAGCCAACGTTTTAACTGAATTGTCCAAAACTGCACCCCATGAAATTTCGCAGCAATTGCAAGACAATATCCATTGGATAAAAGAGGCGGGAAAAAATAATTTGGTAGTGGGCTCGCAAGCACGAATTTTATATGCCGATTGTAACGGAAGAACGAAAATTGCCACCGCATTTAATGATGCAATTAAGTCGGGAGAAATTTCGGCACCTATTGTTTTGGGCCGCGACCACCACGACGTTTCAGGAACAGATTCGCCTTATCGCGAAACTTCAAATATTTATGATGGGTCTAGCTTTACAGCCGATATGGCGGTGCAAAATTTTGTTGGTGATGGTTTCCGAGGAGCAACCTGGATTTCGCTGCACAATGGCGGTGGGGTAGGCTGGGGCGAAGTTATTAACGGCGGATTTGGAATGACAATCGATGGTTCGCAAGAATCTGAATCCCGAATAAAAATGATGTTACACTGGGATGTAAACAATGGGATTTCACGCAGAAGCTGGGCGCAAAACAAACCAGCAAAATTTGCTATCCAACAAGCGATGAAAGAAAACAAAGATTTGAAAGTTACGTTGGCAAATGAGGCGGATGATAAATTGTTAAATGGATTGTTTTAATCTCTCGAAGAAGTTCAGAAGCGTAAAAAGAAACTTGAGCCTTAGCGGCTTTGCGGGATTATTCTTCAGAAAACATCATAGAATAGGGATGCTCAATTTCTCGTTGAAGTTCGCTAATCCCTATACTTCGGCTTTTGCGAATGTATTCTCTGCCTTCGATAAAAACGACGATAGTAGGAGCAGTAAAAATCTGATTTTGGGCTGCGACTTCCGGTAGTTTATCCGATTTAATATAAGCCAGTTTAATTTTGGAAAATTCGGCTTCAATTAACTCTTCAACTTTAGGCTTTAAAACTTTGCACACATTGCATGCTTCCGTAGAAAAATAGGCCAACATGGCTGGTTCTTCTTCCTTCAATTTTAAAAATTCCTCGAATGAATGAATCTCGGTAAACATTTTAAAATGGTTTTATTTTAATATTGACCGGTACTCAACATTACCAAGGTGCACGCTTCTAAGGTTTCTATTCCGTTTGTCTCCAGCATGCTTGCCAGTTCGTCGTTTTCAGTTCCCGGATTAAAAATCACTCGTTCTGGTTTTAACTCCAGTAAATCGTTGTAATATTCTGGTTGACGTTCCTTTCCAATATATAAAGATACGGTATGAATATTTTCTTTTTCAGGAAATTCAGTTTGAATTGTAATGTCTGCAACTTGCCCTGCTCGTTTCGCCAATGCAACAACATCGTTTCCATGCTTTTGTAAAGAGAGAACTGCCATGTGTGAATATCGGGCCGGATTCATACTAGCTCCTATAACCAATGTTGGTTTATTTTTCATTTTATGATTTTTTTAGCAGAATTATTGCATTTGCGGAAATTCCTTCCTCGCGGCCTTCAAAGCCCAGCTTTTCGGTAGTTGTTGCTTTTACTGAAACACAATCAGAATCAACTCCTAAAACTTCAGCCATTGTTTTTTCCATTTCTGGTATAAACGGATTTAATTTGGGTTGCTGCGCACTAATTGTAGAATCGATGTTGACGATTTCGTACCCTTTCTGTTTTACTAAATTGTATGATTCTTTTAGCAATATTTTGCTGTCAATATTTTCGAATTTAGTGGAATTATCCGGGAAATGGGTGCCAATATCTCCCAATTTTAACGCACCAAGCAAAGCATCGCAAATGGCATGAATTAAAACATCGCCATCGGAATGAGCAACTGTTCCCTTAAAATGTGGAATTAAAATACCGCCCAACCACAAGGATTCTCCCTCGGCTAAGCGGTGTACATCAAATCCTTGTCCTATTCGAAAAACCATTACTTCTGATTACTAAAAGCATCCACATCGAATGAGAGGGTAAACCTCAATGTATTTTCCAAGGGATGATTTCGCTGTGTTGGTAATAAATATGAAAAGTCGAGAGCAAATACATTCATTTTTAGTCCTGCACCTGCAGTAATATATTTACGATTTCCCTTGTTTTCGTGCTCGTAGAAATAACCCGCCCGAATTGCAAATTGCTTATTGTACCAATATTCAACACCAACGGAGAGCATAATCTCTTGCAATTCCTCTTTAAAACCTCCGGGTGCATCGTTAAAAGAAGTTATCATTCCTTTAATTGGACCCATATCGGAATATATTCCTCCGGCTAAAATAATACCCCCATCTTCGTAATTTGTAGAATCAACAGGTGGGGTTGGAACCAATAATTTGTCTGCTTCCAACGAAAACGAGAACGAATTATATTCGTCAACCTCTGTTGTATATGATGCCCCAAGTTTTAAAGTTGTGGGAATAAAATCTTTCACCTCTCCATCGGTATATGAAATCTTCGAACCAATATTTTGAATATTTATACCTGCAGAAAAAGTATTGTCTTTACGATTAGCTCTGAATTCGTTGTGATAATAAAAAGCTACATCAGTTGCATATGAATGGCCAGGATGTGTTTCAATTCCGTTAACAAATTGTCCTCCCGTAAGGTCGGACCGAATATAACGAAGGGCCACAGCTCCCGAAAATTCTTCGGAAAGTTTACGGGCATATCCCAAATCAATAGCAAATTCATTTGGGCTCTGCTGCCCCATAATTTCACCAAAGTCGCTTGTGAATACAATGTCACCGAGCGAGAAATACCGCAATGATGTACTTACAGTTTGAACATCATCTATTTTTTTATACGCTGTTAAATAGGCAAGATTTATGTCATCAACTAAGGCACGCAACCAAGGTGAATAAGATAAACCAACTCCCATATCACTTTCCATAAAAGCAAATTTTGCTGGATTCCAGTGTTGTGAACTAACATCGGGAGTTGTACCTACACCGACATCACCCATGCCACCAGCTCTGGAATCTGGCGTAATCGACAAAAACGGAACGGCTGTTGTAATTGTATTGGCTCCGGATGTAGTAGCCTGTGCCTTAACCCCCTCGGAAATAATAACAATTAATGTTATAAGAAATAAAAAGCGAACTAATCTGATCATAATTTATCTAAAATTGAGCGCTGCAAAGATATAATAATTGTCTTTGCTGCAAACGTTAAACTAAAAAAGAGAACGGTACTTTTATCTAAAAATTACTTTTTAATTAGAATTTTAACGAGCTATCATCATTTTGCCTGATTTTAAAGTAATTATACCTTCGTTGTTTTGTGCAGTTATCCTGTAAATGTAGATTCCATTTCGAAGCTGAGAGCCCGATTCATTCATATCCCAGCGAACCGGATTGCTACTTGTACCATTTGAACCAACCTGCTGTGCCATGTAATCAATTCGTTTTCCTGATTGATCGAAAATTTCTATAATAGTTTCTAAAGTAGCATCGGAATGATTGTGGGTGAAAGTAAAAAAGGTATAACTGTTTACAGGATTAGGATAATTCATTACCTCCTCAATATAAAATTCTCCTGACACTTCAAATTCGATTTCAACTTCAGTGGAATTGTTAGCAACATCCCATGCTTTTAATTTTAAAGTATGTCTCCCCACTTCCAAATCCTGAAAAGGATAGTTAATATTTCCACTGGTAAAATCATCTAAATTCGACTGGTAAAAATTATTCAGTACTAATACATTGGAATAATCATTGTCTAATACAGCTGTAATATCATGACCAATTCCATTCCCCACTGTGTTAATTCCATTTTCGTCGGAAAGGGATGCCAATAGAGTTGGTGATTTGCTCGTAATATCACCCGATTTGAAATCATGTGAATCCATGAAAAGTTGAATTTCAGGACCCATGTTATCAATAATTATTTCGTCGGAAGAACTGCCAATAATAAAATTATCAAACGCACCATGTGCATCTATTTCCCCAGTTTTAGCATAATAAATTATTTTCCCTTTCCCCAGATTATACGATATGTCTTTCGGTACTACAAAACTAAATGAGAATTCGCCGTTTGTTACACTTGCTAAACCTTTATGAATAATATTCTCCTGAACTTTAAAGGTAATTGGGTTGTAACCACCATTTCCCAGCGTATTCATTTGAATTTCCTTATCGAAAACAATTGGTACAATCTCGCCGGAAAAATTATCTAACTTATTCCCAAAATTATCGGAAATATAACCAGATATTGAAATCTCTTGTAATGCACCTATTGTGTCCGGACTACCTGTTGCATTCTGATTATTAATTTTTGTAGTAATAACGCTTTCACCCGGATACGACAATTTCAAAGCTGGATCGGCCAACAAACTAAAGTTTCTCTTGTTTGTGGTATTTATGGTATTTGTTTTTGCCAACCGCATAATATCTCCCATTCGGTAGTGATTCCCATTCTCATCTTTCTTAAAAACGAAATTGTAAAAGCTTCGACTGAGTAAAAAATTGGAGTAGGCAAACACAAGCCTTGTTGTAGAGAATAAACCAATCCCACCCCCGTTTGGATTAAATAAAATATATTCTCCGGCTGATGGCACATCTGCGTCAAATCTACTAAATTCGCAAGTTGCTGTAACAAAAATAGGCAGGTTATCCGCATTCGACCACGAATTGATATCACTAATATCCAACACATGCTCATCAGCTAGAAACCTTGCGTTGGCATGTCCTACATAATTCAATACTAAAACACCATCTTTCACTCGTTTATTTATAGCCGTGGTAACATCCGGATAACGATCTCCGCCCGGTGTAGTTTCCTGTACAAAAGCATCAAGATAAATTTTATCTGTTTTGAATTCGGGATGATTTTCATTCACATAAGTAGCCAGTTTTTCTGAATCTAACATGTGCATGGTTTGGTTATCGTCCTGATCGTCGCCAATAAAACAAACCACATTCCTCCAATCGCCCAAAGCATCAGGGGAATAATATTTTAAAACTTTATTTACTACTAATTCTGCCTCAAATTGTGTAGCTGCCGGAATCCGTCCAATTCCAAGATCAATAGAACCATTGTAGACACTTTCATTGGCATCAAGCATTACAAAATAATCGTCGGTAACAAATGAACCAACCGGACTCAACGAGTTTTCGGATTGATAAGTTGGTATAAAATTTTTTGTATCCGGTTTAATACTTCGGTTGTCATAACTTCCATCTCCAAAAAGTAAAACATACTTCAAATCGCTTTCGCGATCATAAAACATTTTAATGAAGTTTCTGATTCCTGAAGCACTTTTGCTCCCCGAGCTAAACTCATTGTAAACCTGATTGGATGTAACAACTTCTACATTCATGTTATCGTAAATGCGATGAAAATCTGCAAGGTTGTTTGCTGAGTTTAAAAAATTAGGATGTGTGACGATTAAAAAATCAGGTGTTTCCAAACCATGTAAATTTTGATTTTCCACCTCGCCAATCAATTCGGGCACAGGAAAGATTCCATTTGTATTTATCAGAACATATTCCCGTAATTCATCGGAGGGCCTTTTCGCTGTTGCACTGTTTCCTGAGATTTTTAAAGGAACCTCTATCATTGTATTTATATCGGTAACATCAAAAACTTTCGTGTCTGACGAATAATTTTCAATTTTGAATTCAACGATATTGCCAGAGCCAACTGAATTTAGATCTCGAAAAAATACACATTTCTCCTCTGTCGTCAGTTGTTTGTTATAATTTACTTCAATAAAATCGAGCCATGCCATTGCATTGTCATCAACCGCGTCATCAATAATATCTCCATAAAATTTAGTTGTAACGGTTAGTTGGTCCGATTGAATTTCTGTAAAAAAGCGCTCATCTTCTGCATCGGCAAATGTGGCCGTTTGACTTCCAGTGTTTACTTGATTAAAATCTAATTTTCCAATTTCACTTTGATTTGCCAAAATATTCATTTCAGAAGATTTACTTGAACGAGAAACAGCACATACACGAACAGAAATAGTTGAAGGATTTTTAATATTCTTTAGTTTGAATACAATGTTTTTGTCGGTGCCATTTTTGTATCTCTCACCATACCATTGTTTCCCAGAACCTTCTGAGAGAATGTTTTCCAAATCATCTTCGTACAATTCGTACGCATCAAAAAATACAATTTTGTGGGTAAAATCTTCTGTGATTTCGGGCAACAATTCAACGTTTTTTGAATCCCCAACTTCCTCCGATAAAAAATAGTATCCCTGAGTTGTGTAGTCATTAGATTTGTGTTCAAAAAATTCACCCGAATTATTTAAGTCCCATTCAACTGCTCCAGAAGCATAAAAAAACAGACAATCTACACCGTCGTTTTTACCATGCCAAATGGCATTCTGCTGCAAATCATCGTAATTAATAATCGCAGGGTTTTCAGAAAGAATTGTACCTCCGCTTCCAAAAACATTTACCCGATTTGGATTTGAAAACCCCCATTCAGTTAATTGAGAATAGGGAATTTTATATATTCCTTTCTGCGAGGTGCTAATTTTTGTCCACTTACCCAATTCTAATGCGGACTCAGTTTTCCAATTATATGTTTGGCTCACAGTACTTTTAACGCTTACCGGGATAAGTTTTAGTTCAAAACTTTCAAGCAAGAATAATTTGTCATTTTCTTTTTTTACCGGAATAATTTGCAATTGAATTTGAAAGTTATCACCCGATTTTAATTTTTGAGTTTGAATTTGAATCTCATTGTTGATATTGTCGATATTCTTAAGTTTTTGCGGAAATTCAATAGCCTTAAAAGTTGTGTTTTCAACAACAATTCGAAACTCCTGATTTTTATTCTTAAGGTTGTAAATTTTGGAATAAATTGGAATTGGCGAGCCTGAAAGTGGGAAATGGGCGTCCTGGAAATTTAAAATAACCTCGCTACTATTCTTATCTGAAGCCGAATTCAAGTCACCCCAATTAAGTTTAATATATTCCTTTTGAACATCGTCAACCGAAAAACCAACAACTAGAACCAACAACAGAAATAAATATTTTCTCATACCATTACCCGAAGATTTATAAAAACTAAACGACCTCTAAAATTAAATATTGCTGGGTACAACCTAATTTAATTTAGCAACTAAATTTGTCGCTAGACCGACAAAGATATCAACATAGTTCAAATAACTTAAAAAAATATTAAAAAGCAGAGACAATAAGAATAAAACATTTTAGTTATATTTGTGTCGATCAGAAAAGTAATCAGAAAAATAGAAATTGATGAAGTTAAAGACTTTATTTATAGTGTTTTTAGCCGTGCTAGTTTCTAGTTGCGGTTTATTTGGTGGAAAGAACGGGAAAGGTAGTAAAGGCGATACTTCACACAGTACCGGCTGGGAGTTCAATGCAGAAGAGACTGGGAATATCCCATATATCTCTGGTTATGAGCAAGAGGCCGGACCAGGGCTTACCTTTGTACAGGGCGGAACGTTTACCATGGGGCGTGTAGAACAAGATGTAATGTACCGTTGGGATAATCATCCACGCAGAGTTACTGTTGCATCTTTTTTTATGGATGAAACGGAAGTTTCAAATCAGGATTATCGGGAATATTTGCATTGGCTTAGTCGCGTTTACCCGGGTGACAGAGCGAAATTGGATGCCATTTTACCTGATACTGCGCAGTGGAGAAACGAATTGGCTTATAACGAACCTTATGTAACCAACTATTTCAGACATCCGGCTTATGCAGATTATCCGGTGGTGGGTATTAATTGGGAGCAAGCTGAAGCTTATTGTGCATGGCGTACCGACAGGGTAAACGAACAAATCCTGGTAAATCGAGGCATCCTTAATCACGATAATACGCAAGCTGGTAAGAACGTTTTTACAACAGATACTTATCTTTTTGGCCTTTATCAAGGAACCGATGGAGATAAACCACAAGAAAATCCGGATGGATCTACACGCAGAGTGAAATTTGAAGATGGAATTACTCTTCCAACTTATCGATTACCCACTGAAGCCGAATGGGAATATGCAGCCTACGGATTAATTGGAAATTCAGATGGAGAATTACTTACCGATCGTAAAATATATCCTTGGAATGGTGCTTATTTACGCGAAGATTCAAAAAGGGAAAAAGGTAGGATGAAAGCCAATTTTGTTCGTGGACGAGGTGATATGATGGGTATGGCCGGGGCCTTGAATGACAATGCCGATATTGCTGCTCCTGTATTTTCTTATGAACCTAATGATTACGGTTTGTATTGTATGTCAGGAAATGTAAACGAATGGGTTTCTGACGTTTATCGTCCACTGTCTTTTAATGATGTTGACGAATTTAATCCTTATAGAGGTAATGTTATTACTGAACGCCTCAGAGATCAGGATGGAACATGGATGGTTGACGATTATGGACAAATAATAAAAGATACTATTGCCGACCAAAGAAATTTCCTTGACGGAGATCCAAATTCACAAGTAGTTGATGGTGGGAATTGGAATGCTATTCAAGATAATAAAACCGATGGCATGTACATCCAGGATGATCGCCCGGGAGCATTTTCTTCATTAATTTCGGATGAAGTTAGAGTATTTAAAGGTGGTTCATGGAAAGATCGTCCATATTGGTTAGTTCCTGGTACAAGAAGATATCTGGAACAAACCAAAGCTAAAAACGACATTGGATTCCGTTGTGCGATGACAGGAGTTGGAAGTCCTGAAGGATTTTAAAAAAAAATATTCTCAATAAATTGTAAAACTTTTCGTCGGTTGATGGAAAGTTTTTTTATTTTTAAGAGATGACAACTACTGAAAATATTTATCAATTATTTAAAGCGTACCCCAAAATATCTACTGACAGTCGAAAAATTGAAAAGGACTCGCTATTTTTTGCACTTAAAGGAGATAATTTTAATGGGAATAATTTTGCCACGGATTCCCTAAAAAAAGGAGCTGCTTATGCCATAATCGATGAAAAAAAATACATTTTTTCAGAAAAAGCGATATTGGTTGAAAATGTTCTGAACACGCTAACAGAATTGGCAAATCTTCATCGGAAAAAGTTGGGTATTCCCATTTTAGCAATTACAGGTACAAATGGAAAAACTACCACCAAAGAATTAGTATCTGGAATTTTAGCACAAAAATTCAATGTGAGTTTTACGGAGGGTAATTTAAATAATCACATTGGTGTTCCGCTTACCTTATTAAAGATGAACACTAAAACCCAATTTGGAGTGGTTGAGATGGGCGCTAATCATCAGGGAGAAATAGCACAACTTTGTGCCATTGCAGAACCTGATTTTGGAATTATCACCAACATTGGGAAAGCTCATTTAGAAGGATTTGGTTCTTTTGAAGGAGTAAAAGCAACCAAGACTGAATTATTCAATTATTTGAAAGCAAAAAACGGTACTTTCTTTTACAATAAGAACAATCCTATTCTTGAAGAGGTGGCCGGTGATTATAAACACACAATAACATTCGGAGTCAGAAATGCCAGTCTAACGGGAGAAATCTTACAATCTCCTCTTTTTGTCCATGTAAAAGTAAATTTCAAAAAAGGAGCTTTATATTTAAATACGAATTTAATAGGCGATTACAATTTCGAAAATATAATGGCGGCAGCATGCATTGGTAATTATTTAAAAGTTGATCCTTTAAAAATTCAAAAAGCATTAAAACAATATCAACCGGAAAATAATCGTTCACAGCTTATTAATAGGGGGGGATTAAAGATTATATTAGATGCGTACAATGCTAATCCAACAAGTATGCAGGCATCAATAAAAAGTTTTTTATTGAATAACAAAGAAGATAATTATTTAATTCTTGGCGATATGCTGGAGTTGGGAAATTACGCGCAACAAGAACATACGCTAATCCTTGAAATAATCAATAATTTAAAGCCCAAAGGAGTATTTCTTGTAGGTTTAAATTTTGCTGAAATTGGCCAAAAAATCAATTGCAAAACATTTAAAGATGTTTCTGAATTAAACCTGTTTTTGAAAAATAATCCAATAAAAAACGGGAACATTTTAATAAAAGGTTCCCGTGGTATTCAACTCGAAAAAGTTCTTGAATATCTTAATTAGCCTGCGGCTTTTCAACTTTTAATACGTCAGCAATTGCTTTTTCGAAGGTTTGTTTTGGTAAAGCTCCTTGAGCCATTTGTGGTTGTCCGTCTTGTGGTACAAATAGTAAAGAAGGAATGCTCTGTACTCCAAATACACCAGCCAATTCTTGTTGGTCTTCAGTATTTATTTTATAAATAACAATACTATCGCCATACTCGCTTTGCAATTCTTCCAAAATAGGTGCAACCATTTTACATGGGCCACACCAATCTGCATAAAAATCTATTAAACAAGGTTTATCACCTTCGTACTTCCATTCTTTACTGGCTTCAAAATTAAAAACCTTCTCTTTAAATGTTTCTTTTGTTAAATGTTCTAACATGATATTCTAATTATAATTAATTTCCTACATATATAATAATCTCTATATGTAAATATCAAATTTAATGCCTACTTTCTGAATTCAATAAAATTATTCCATATTCACCTAAATAATTGTAATTTTGTCACAATTTTTTTCAATAGTGTCATAAAAATAAATAAAACATTACGCATTTTGACAGATAATGAAGAGTAAATTAGAACACAAAATATTTCGTATAATATCGCAGGTTGCAGACCAAATGCAAGTGGAAACTTATGTAATTGGTGGATTTGTACGTGATATTTATTTGCATCGCCCCTCGAAAGACATTGATATTGTTACAGTTGGGAGCGGAATTGAACTTGCAAAGATTGTAGCAAAAAACTTAAAACCACATCCTCGGGTAAGTATTTTTAAAAATTATGGAACTGCCATGTTAAAATACCAAGGCATGGAAATAGAATTTGTCGGAGCCCGAAAAGAGTCGTATCAGCGAGATTCCAGAAAACCTATTGTAGAAAATGGAACACTGGAGGATGACCAAAACCGCCGGGATTTTACAATTAATGCACTTGCCTTAGGACTTAATCAATCAAATTTCGGTGAATTAGTAGATCCGTTTAATGGCATCGAGGATTTGGAGGATCTTATTATTCGTACACCGCTGGATCCAGACATAACTTTTTCTGATGACCCGCTTCGTATTATGCGAGCCATACGTTTCTCCACTGAACTTGGATTTGACATTGAAACTGATACTTTTCAATCTATTATTGATAACAGAGAACGTATTAAAATAATTTCCTCCGAACGAATAATCGAGGAACTTAATAAAATTTTGATGGCTCCAAAACCTTCCATTGGATTTAAACTTCTGGAAGAAACTGGAATATTGAAAATAATATTTCCAGAGTTGCAACTTATGAAAGGGGTAGAAAAAGTAAATGGTATTGGACATAAAGATAATTTTTATCACACTTTAGAAGTACTTGACAGAATTGTACCAAATACTGAAAATCTTTGGTTACGCTGGTCCGCATTGTTACACGACATTGCTAAACCTGCTACAAAAAAATTTATTGCCGGGCAAGGTTGGACTTTTCATGCACATAATTTTGTGGGTGTAAAAATTATTCCAGGAATTTTTCGTAGAATGAAACTTCCTTTAAATGAAAAAATGAAGTATGTGCAAAAAATGGTTCAACTGCACATGCGCCCTATTGTTCTTTCTGAAGAAGAAGTTACCGATTCTGCAATTCGTCGTTTACTATTTGAAGCGGGCGATGACATCGACGATTTAATGACGCTTTGCGAAGCTGACATTACTTCTAAAAATGAAGATAAGGTAAAACGGTATTTGAAAAACTTTAAATTAGTAAGACAGAAGTTAAAGGAGATTGAAGAGAAAGATACCATCCGAAATTTTCAACCACCAGTTGATGGAGAACTTATTATGAAAACATTTGACCTGCAACCATGCCGGGAAATAGGTTTAATTAAGGATGCTATTAAAGATGCAATTCTGGATGGAGTGATTCACAATAACTACGATGAGGCTTTTGCATTTATGTTGAACAAAGCAGCGGAACTTGGGTTGAAAAAGAAAGATTAGTTTTCTTGTTCCAGCTTGAGAAGAATAGGAAGATGATCGCTAAAACCGCCCAAATAAGAATATCCGTAATAAGTTCTACGGGGTTTTAATCCACCGTATCTTTCGTCTCTTTCAAACAAAAATGGATAATTTAGGATACTTGCATTCTCAGGTTTGGCAATAAATCCTGAAGAAGAATTTAATAATGTTCCTGAAACAATTATTTGGTCAAACACATCCCACTGCGATTGATATTTTAAAGTTCCAGTCGATTGTAATCCCCAATTATATGACAAGTTGAATAAACCTGAACCTGCATTTTCTTGACTGACTGGTTTTGCTTTTAGGTAATCTCTTAAACTCTCATCCGTTGGTTGATCATTAAAATCGCCTAAAATAATTATTTTGGGTGAAGAATACATCTCAAACAAAGCATCTACTTTTTGGCGAAGTAGCTTTGCTGCAGAATTTCTTATTGCTCTTGTTTCAAGCACACCTCCGTAACGCGACGGCCAGTGATTCACGAAAAAATGCACCGTGTCGATTTCATTTATTACTCCAAAAACATAAAGGATTTCCCTCGATCTCATTATCGAATCGTTTTTCTCTTTTAAGGGATAAAAATTGTATTTAATTGGATAAAACTGTTGTGGGGAATAAATAAAAGCAACATCAATTCCGCGATGGTCGGGAGATTCTTTATGTATAATTTTAAAGGGATGCGACTTCAAAGGAGTATTTGTGAGCAATTTTTCCAGTACATCCCGGTTTTCAATTTCACACAAAGCAATAATCGCTGGAATATTCCAACCCGAGGCACTCAAAATAACCTTCGAAATGTTGAGCAATTTGCTGTTTAATCTTTTGTAGGTCCAGTGTCTGTCTCCATCAGGAGTGAATTCATCATCCTCGGTTTGAGGATCATTCTTCGTGTCAAATAAATTTTCAACATTATAAAATAGAATAGAAACCTGGTCAATGTTTTTTTGAGAAAAAGAAGAAAGATTGAATAATATGAACAGCACTATGAGTGATGTCTTATTCTTCATTTTTGAATTCAATTCGTTCGAAGGCACCTAAATCAGCACCATCGTCAGCCATTCTGTCTTTAAACAAAATATCAAGAGGAAAATCTTTTGCAATTTCAAAATTTCCAATATCTTTTGCAGGCGACAATGTATCCAATGCATAATCGTAGTCTTCGTAAGGATCGATAAATAATGGATCGTAGTCTATCCCTTTTAACACATTTATGTAGTGATTTTTGTCTGAAGTATTCATCGTGTCAGGAACTTGAATAATACAATGATCGAACATATAATTAAATGTATTTTCATCGTTATCTCCCAGTTCAATTTCATTTAAAATATTTCCGTAAACAATACTATTGCCAAAAGTTGCTTTTTCCAGGTCGCCTTTCAAACTAACTTTTGAACCATCACCTCCAGATACAATAAGAACATTAGAAATTACAACAGATGCGGTGGAACGTGCAGCTGTAGAATATTTTCCCCAATAATTTGCAATTGTGGAATGATAAAATTCGTATTCGCCACCTACTAATAATGCGACGGTATAAAAACCACAATTAGCAATTACAGCATTGAATGCATAAACCTTCGACTTTAGTGCAAACAATCCGGCGTAAGCCATATTTTCAATTCGTGAATTTGTAAATCTAACTGAAGCAAATCCATCATCTTCAATAGTACCTACCTGCAATCCGATATTTGCATTTTTTATTGTACAAAAATTTAAAATATTATCGTGGCTTCCTGAATACAATACAATTCCATTCCACTGATCCGGAATGTTTTCGTATGCATCTTCTAATCTGTCTGGCAAGAAAGTAATTGGCTCCTGAAATGTCCCATCGGCTTCAATTGAACCTTTTACATACAAACCTGCTCCTTTATGAAAAAATATTTTTGTACCAGGCTCAATGGTTAAAACCGCGGTGCTGTCAACATACACATAATCATACACCAAGTATGGTTTTTCAGCCGTCCATGTTGTAGTTTCAAGTCTCTCACCTTTTATCAATTTGAAATCTTGTCCGTAAGCAATTAATTTAATATCCTGAATGTTGGAATTTGTCGTTAATTCAATCGAATCCTGAACAACCATTGGAAGATTTTGACCATTGGGATCAATGGTTACTTCAACAAAAACATAAATGCTATCTTTTGCCGGAACTTCAATTTCATATATTTCATTTCCAACTTCGCCATTGATGTTCAACCTAAAATTAGATAAATCTCCTCCGGCTAACCGAATGCGTGAAATTAGAACACTCTCATCGTAAGGATTATGAACAGTAAAATATTGAGTGGTTGAACCAATAGTTGTGAAAATGGTGTCGAAAGTGATGGTGTCTGCAGAAAATTGCAATTGGGCATCAGGAGAGGTCATATATCCATCGTCTTCGCACGAAAAGAATGCGAAAAATATGGCAACTACAGCCAGTATTTGAAGTAGATATTTGACTAATTTATACAATGAGTTTAAATCAAAACGCGTTTTTAATCTCTTTTAGTATAGCAAAGATATAAAATGAATTTACATATTTTAACATTTGTTTGCATTCATTAAATTTTTGCATCATTTTTCTTTGAAATTATACATAAACCTAAAATTGTAATCAGTCCATTTAAGATTAATAACTCAAATCCAAATTTGTATCCATTAAAAATTATTTCGGAATATCGCGAAATGAAAAAGCAAATTATGGGTGAACTAATTCCTATTAAAGGGACCCATTTGTCAGTCACTTTTCGTTTAGAGTACATTCCAAAAACAAACAATCCTAAAATGGGGCCGTAAGTGTATCCGGCAACTTTAAAAACAGCAACCACAATACTTTCGTTATTAATTGCTTTGAAGGCAAGTATTACAAACACAAGCAATACCGAAAACATTAGATGCGACCACTTTTTAATTTTACGCTTTTTAGGTTCGTCATATTTTTCAATTCTTAGAAAATCGACACTGAACGAGGTTGTTAGCGCAGTTAAGGCAGAGTCTGCGCTTGAATATGCCGCAGCAGTAATTCCTAGTAAAAATGCAATGCTAACCGGTAATCCGAAATAATTAAGTGCTAAAAATGGATACAAATCATCTGTTTTTTCAGGGATTGCAATCCCATTTTTCTCTGCAAAAATATATAGCATTACTCCCAGGCACAAAAACAGGACAACGGAAATTAGAAACGAGAAGCTAAAAACAATCATATTCTTTTGTGCCTCTTTTTTGTTTTTGCAGGTTAAATTTTTCTGCATCATATCTTGATCCATGCCAACCATAACAATTGTAACAAACATTCCGGCAATAAATTGTTTAAAGAAATTATTCCCCGAACGCCAATCCCAAAAGAAAAGTTGAGAGTTAGAATCAGCTCTAATCTCTTTTATTAGTTCCAAACCACTTAAGTCGAGACTTTTCGAGATGGCAACGATGGTAAATATTACCGCACTTACTAAAAAAAGTGTTTGCAGTCCATCTGTCCAAACAATGGTTTTTATTCCGCCTCGAAAAGTGTAAACCCAAATTAGGGCGATAGTAACAATTACCGTTAAAGTGAATGGAATATTAAATGCATCGAAAAAGGCAATCTGTAAAACTCCGGCAACTAGGTACAACCGAAAGGCTGCGCCAATTAGTTTCGATATTAGAAAGAAAAACGAGCCTGTTTTATACGACTTCACACCAAAACGCTGTTCTAAAAATGAATAGATTGACACCAAATTTAAACGATAATATAGTGGTATAAGAATTCCAGCAACCAACCAATAACCCACAATGTTGCCCAGTACAAATTGCAAGTAAGAAAATGCAGTATTACCGACTTCTCCCGGCACCGATATAAACGTCACTCCCGACAAAGTTGCTCCAACCATTCCGAATGCGACCAAATACCAAGGCGATTTATGGTTGGCAGTAAAAAAGGCTTGTGTATCTGCGTTCCGTGATGTTAACCACGAAATTCCTATTAGGACAAGAAAATATCCTAAAACTATGCTTAAAACTAAATATGGATCCATGAATGAGATTAATTAATTTTGCTTATTCAAAATCGGGGTAAAGTAAATATTTTTTGCGAAGTAATTTGTATTTTTCCAACTCAGGTTTCCAACTACTAATTATTTCATTTTCGTTTTTTCCTTGTCTGATTTTTTGAATTAAATCATCGGTTCCAGCCAGCGTGTTTAACCAGTTTTCGCGAATAAGAAATTCCTTTTTGTTTTCGAATTGGGAATAAAAATCCATAAAATATTTAAGTGTGAATTCCGGAATTTCATCTAATTTTCTCAAATCAACTCCGTAACATAATGTCCCTTTATTCAACGGATTTACGGCCACTCCAGGAATACTTTTCGGAGTGAACTGAAAGTTTCCTAAACCAGTCTTTAATCCACCTAAAGCCTGAAACGGAAAATCGGTTCCCCTCCCCACACTAACACTTGTCGCTTCAAAAAAACAAAGCGAAGGATACAGTCGAACAGATAAATAATTAGGCAAGTTCGGCGACGGTTTTATTGGTAATTCGTATTTAGTTGAATGGGTATAATTTTTAACCGGTATAACTTTCAGATTGCAATTTTGTATCGCCTTGGTCCACTTTTCTCCATCAATCATTTTAGCCAATTCGCCCACAGTTAAACCATGTACAATTGGGATAGGATCCATTCCTACAAACGACCTAAATTCGGGCTTTAAAATTGGTCCGGCAATATAATTGCCGTTAGGGTTTGGACGATCGAAAATAACCAATGGAATATCATTCTCGGCACAAGCTTCTATAACCAAATGTAGTGTAGAAATGTAAGTATAAAACCGGCATCCCACATCTTGTATATCAAAAACTAAAATATCCAGATTTTTCAGATGTCCTTCAGTAGGTTTTTTGGTTTCTCCGTACAATGAAAAAACCGGAACTCCTGTTTTTACATCAACTCCATCTTCAATCTTTTCTCCTGCAGAAGCATTGCCGCGAAAACCATGTTCCGGAGCAAAAATTTTCTCTACTTTTACATTATTGCTTAATAAAAAATCAACTAAATGAGAATCACCTGCAACCGAAGTATGGTTTACAACCAAGCCTACTCTTTTGTCTTTCAATAGTGAGAGATAGTTTTCAGGCTGATCTGCTCCGGGTACAATTTCATCGTTTTGAGAGACTGAGCATAAACCAATAGAAACCATCAGAATTACCAATCCAAGAAACTTTATCATAAGCTTTAAAATATTACATTTGCGGACACGAAAGTACCATTTGAAATTCCTATAAAAGAATAAATTAAACTAAATTGGTTTTAAAGTTTAAATTAATTTTAAAATGAATCTATTTCAAAAAATATTTATCTCTGTTTTTATATTAACAGTAACCTGCACATTAAATTCATTTGCAACCGAGCCGCCTTTTATGCAATTTAAAAACGATAATTGGGTAAATACTCAACTGGACAAATTAACCTTGGAAGAAAAGATTGCTCAGTTAATGATGGTCACAGTTTACCCCAAACAAGATGAAGCCAGTAAAGCAAGAATTCTATCACAAATAAAAAACTACAAACCCGGCGGAATTCTGGTGATGCAAGGATCTCCGGTAAAAACAACCACTTGGATCAATCAGTTTCAAGAGTCGTCGGCAACGCCACTATTGGTTGCAATTGACGGTGAATGGGGATTAAAAATGCGCATCGACAGTACCATGATATATCCGTATGCTCAAGCCATTGGTGCAGTACAAGACACAATTTTTATTTACAAAATGGGGCGCGACTTTGGTGCACAACTGAAACAAATGGGAATTCACATGAATTTTGCCCCGGTTGCAGATGTAAACACAAACCCCAATAATCCGGTAATAAATTTTCGATCGTTTGGAGAAGATAAAAATAATGTTGCTGAAAAGGCATGGATTGTAGCCAAAGGAATGCAGGATGAAGGAGTAATACCGGTGGCAAAACATTTCCCCGGGCATGGCGACACAAAAACCGATTCGCACAAAGCTTTGCCATTAATCGATCATTCAAAGAAAAGAATGGATGAAATTGAATCGTATCCATTTCGGTATTTGTCAGAAAAAGGAATAAGCGGAATAATGTCGGGACATTTGAATATTCCATCCTTGGATAATTCGGGAACACCCGCTTCCCTTTCAAGAAAAATAATTACCGATTACCTTAAAACCGAAATTGGTTTTTCGGGTTTCGTGGTTACGGATGCCATAAATATGCAAGGTGTACGAACTGAAGCGGGCAATACAGAATTAGAAGCACTTATAGCAGGAAACGATTTGATAGAATTTGTGCCTGATATAAAAAAGGCCATCGAATCGATAAAATTGGCAGTGGAAAAAGGAGAATTGGCTGAAATGGAAATAAATGAAAAATGCCGCACTGTATTGGCATTAAAACGCTGGGCAAATTTAAATGAATACAAACCGGCGGAAACAAAAAATTTGACAGCCCGACTGAACTCTCCTTATTATGAAGTCACCAGCAGGAAACTAATTCAAGGTTCATTTACTGTTTTAAAAAACGACAATATTTTACCGGTACAGAATTTAGAAACAGTTAAAATCGCATCGGTAATAATTGGTGATGATAAAATTTCTTCCTTTCAAAAAATGCTGGCGAATTACACCATAATGGACCATTTCTTTTTTCCAAAAAATGGCACTGAAAAAGATTGGGTTACTCTTCGTAAAAAGCTGGAGAACTACAATTTGGTGATTGCCGGTATTAAAGGAATAAATCTTTATCCTTCTAAAAAATATGGAACGAGTGATATTCAACGAAAAGTAGTTTCCGAAATAGTAAAAGAAAATAATTCAGTGTTTGTATTTTTTGGAAATGCGTATGCACTAAAATATTTTGAAAACATTCATCATTCCGAAGGATTAATTTTGGCCTACCAAAACAACAAATTAACGCAAGAGCTGGCAGCTCAACTTCTATTTGGGGGAATGGATGCAACAGGTAAATTACCTGTAACCATCGATAACCGATTTAAACTGGACGATGGAATTTCAGTAAAAAAAAATGATAGCTTTTCATACACAATTCCAGAAGAGGTCGGAATAAAATCGGAATTACTTCAACAGAAAATCGATTCCATTGCCAATCTGGGTCTTAATGTTGCTGCGTATCCTGGTTGCCAGGTGCTAATCGCCAAAAACGGGAAAGTCATTTTTCATAGATGTTATGGTTATCAAACTTACAATAAGGTACAAAAAGTTGAAACAGATAATGTTTACGACTGGGCATCGATAACTAAAGTTACTGGACCACTACCAGCTTTGATGAAATTGGTAGATGAAAAAGAAATTAATCTTGATTCACCTTTTAGTAATTATTGGCCCGATTTTAAAAATACGGATAAAGAGAATATCCCTGTTCGCGAGATTCTTGCTCATCAGGCTAGGTTGGCATCGTGGATTTCGTACTGGCAAATGAATCTGGCTGAAAATGGAGAATTGGACAAAAAAGTATTTAAAAACCGACCAACCAATAAATTTAATGTTCGTGTTTCTGAAAAATTATATATGAATCACAATTTCCGACAAACTATGTACGATACAATTCGTGATTCAAAATTACACCCCCGAAAGAAATACCTGTATTCAGGATTAAGTTTTTATTTGTATCCCGAAATCATTTCCAATTTCACCGGACAGCCGTATGAAAGTTACCTGAAAAATACCTTCTACAAACCACTTGGTGCGTACACAATTACTTATAATGCTTACCAACATTTTCCGCTTAACAAGATTATTCCTACTGAAACGGATGATTTTTTCAGAAATGAAATCCTGAGAGGTTTTGTGCACGACGAAGGAGCTGCAATGATGGGAGGCGTTTCGGGAAATGCAGGCCTGTTTGGAACCACAAACGATTTGGCAAAACTGTTCCAGATGTATTTGCAGAAAGGTTATTTTGGTGGACGTAGATATATCTCTGAAAAAACGATAAGCGAATTTACGAGAATTCAATATCCCGATAACAAAAACCGAAGGGGATTGGGTTTTGATAAACCGCTAATCGACAACTATAAAAATAAATTGAAAGATGCCTATCCGGCAGTGAACACAAGTAAATATAGTTTTGGGCACAGTGGTTATACGGGAACTTTTGCTTGGGCCGACTCCGACAATAAATTGCTTTTTATTTTCATGTCGAACCGTGTTTCGCCCACTCGAGAAAATCAAAAATTATATCAATTCAATATACGAACTGCTATGCACCAGGCAATTTACGACTGTGTAAAAACCGGAGTAAATTGATTCTTAAAAATTGTTAATATTTTTGCTTAACCATTCGGTTTAATATGTTCACATAAAAATTATACTGCCAGATTTTCAAGGAGTTGCAACACCCATTTCAATTCACATTTCAAATAATAAAAATCGATTCATTTAACCAAAATCGAAACCTGTTATGAAATCTTTTGTTATTAAATTATTAATTATAATTTTACGCGTGAAGACAGCGTTCTTTTAAATATCCTAAAGTATTAATCAAATAAATAGTAGACAGAATGGAGAAAAAAATCACTTTTAACGAACTGCGCAAAATCAAAGACAGTTTACCTGACGGTGCGATTAGAAAAATGGCTAAAGAGTTTGAAGTTTCGGCTGAAACCGTCAGGAATTATTTTGGAGGTGCTAATTACACAGACGGAACAGCAGTCGGAATCCATATGGAACCGGGACCAAACGGAGGAATTGTACTTCTTGATGACTCTAGAATGCTTGACAGAGCGAAAGAAATGCTTGAAGCAGTTTAATAATACTAGAAATTTCAAATTTATTATAGATTGAAACTGTCCGATCGCATTGGGCAGTTTTTTTTGCATAAAAAATCTAAACCAACTTATCATGAAAAAATTATCATTTGCTTTTCTAATTTCCATCGCAGTTTTAATCTTTACATCATGCGATCAGTGGCAACCACTTTTTAATGGAGAAAATCTGGATGGTTGGGACACTTGGGTTGGCCCACTGGAAGAAGATGGTGAAGCCCCCGGACTAAATAAAGATCCTTTAAATTTATTTTCGGTGGTTGATCTCGACGGTGAAAAAGTAATTAGAATCTCAGGCGAAGTAAACGCTTCGTTGGCCACAAAAGAAGAATTCGAAAATTATCATCTAACAATGGAATTTAAATGGGGAGATGAAGTATTTAAAACATATAATTCGGGACTGCTGTACCACAGTTACGGAGATTTTGGAGTAGGATTGGGGGTTTGGATGAGTTCGCATGAGTTGCAAATGAAGACTGGAAGTATTGGAGATTCATATAGAATGGGGAAATCGTATTTTGAAATCCCAATGGTTAAGAATGCAGATGGGAAATATGTTTACGCAAAAGGTGGAGAAGTTACCCCTTCTATTCCGGATACCGAAACTCGGGTTATTGGGAAAGACGCCGATTATGAAAAACCAGCTGGAGAGTGGAATACAGTGGAACTTTATTGTTATGGTGGTTCTTCAGTTCATGTTGTAAATGGCAATGTAAATATGGTAAATCATAATTCCGGTAAGTACCTGGGCGAAGGAAATATCGAACCTCTTACCAAAGGAAAAATCCAGCTTCAGTCTGAAGGTGGAGAGTTGTTTATTAGACATGTCAATGTAAAACCTATTAAAGAAATTCCTAAAGAATTTTTACAATAAGAATATTTAGTTAACAAGGAACCTGTTTCAATAATGAAGCGGGTTTTTTTGTGTCCATGCTTAAGTTACCAACAATTTGATGCGATTCGTTAACATCTTTTTTTGAATAAAAATTCAGAAAAAGCTATTCTTGTATAAACTTTTTAAACCAAAAATAAAATGAGCGAAAAATCTTTCCGTGAACAGTTTACACCAAAAAACACAATTCTTGGTATCCAGTTTTTATTTGTTGCATTCGGCGCAACAGTACTTGTGCCACTTTTAGTAGGAATAGATCCGGCAGTTGCACTTTTTACTGCAGGAGTGGGCACATTGCTGTTTCATTTAATTACAAAAGGGCAAGTCCCTGTATTTCTTGGAAGTAGCTTTGCATTTATTGCTCCAATAATTGAAGCCACAAGATTGTTTGGCTGGCCCGGAACACTTTCCGGAATTATAGCTGTGGGTATTGTTTACGGAATAGTTTCGGCGTTGGTAAAACTACGCGGATTAAAATTTGTCGAACGACTTTTCCCTGCGGTGGTAGTTGGTCCGGTTATTATGATTATTGGTTTGTCTTTGGCTGCAGTTGCAGTTGACATGGCAAAAACCGACTGGACAATTGCAGTTATAACTTTAGCAACCGCCGTTTCGGTTGTAGTTTTTGGCAAAAAAATGATAAAACTAATTCCTATTTTTATTGCTGTTACTGTTGGCTACATCGTGGCAGTAGTTTGGGGAAAGGTTGATTACACTGCGATACAGGAATCGGCATGGTTTTCACTCCCAGCATTTACGGTTCCTAAATTCAGTTGGCAAGCCATTTTATACATGATTCCGGTTGCTATTGCTCCAATTATAGAACACGTTGGCGACGTGTATGCCATTGGCGGTGTTTGCGATAAAAACTTTGTTGAAAAACCAGGTTTACATCGTACTTTGTTAGGCGATGGTCTTGCAACAGCATTGGCCGGATTTTTTGGTGGTGTTCCGAATACTACCTATTCAGAGGTAACCGGCGCAATTGCGTTAACTAAAATTACCAATCCGTTTATTTTAAGAATTGCAGCAATTACTGCCATTATTTTTGCCTTTGTGGGGAAAATTAGTGGATTCTTAAAAACCATTCCACAAGCAGTTTTGGGTGGAATTATGCTGTTGCTTTTTGGAATGATTGCTTCCGTGGGAATTAAAACACTTATCGATTCAAAATCCAATTTGTCTGAAACACGTAATCAGGTAATTGTTTCGGTTGTGTTAACCGTTGGAATTGGTGGTGCAGTTATTCAATACGGTAACTTTTCTTTAGCTGGAATTGGATTGGCAGCAACCGTAGGAATTATTTTGAACTTGATTCTGCCAAAAACTAAAAAGGAGGAAGTTTAACTTATTTATTGTTTTTAGAACGTCATTCCAAACTCGATTTGGAATCTCTTTTTGTACTGAAAGGATGCTATCCGTTTATTTAACTTAAATGCGGGTAGCATCTTTTTTTTATTGGGTGAACTCTATTCACCCCGTGAAAGCGGAAATTATAGCGGAAATTTTACTCGTTGACTTTTTGTAACTTTGAAGAAATCAATATAAAAATGCGGGAAGCACTTTTTTATTCAAAGCTCGAAAACAATAAAGTCCGATGTGAACTTTGTCCTTGGTTTTGTGAATTAAAAACCGGACAAATCGGAATTTGCAAAGTTCGCAGCAACGATGCAGGAAAACTTGTAACTCATGTTTACAACAAAGTTGCGGTATTGGGCACCGATCCAATTGAAAAGAAACCATTGTACCATTTTCACCCCGGAAAAAACATTTTATCGATTGGGGAAGTAGGTTGCAACTTGCATTGTAGCTTTTGTCAAAATCACCGAATTTCGCAATGTTTTGCTGATGAATTTAAGGGATTTCATAACATCACTTCCGAAAAAATTGTAAGCGAAGCGTTAAAAACCTGGAACAATATTGGAATTGCCTACACCTACAACGAGCCCTTTACTTTTTATGAATTTTTACAGGATACCGCAAAATTGGCGAAACAGTCAGGACTTAAAAATGTGGTAATTTCAAACGGGTATATTAACAAAGAACCACTGAAAAGAATACTTCCATTTATCGATGCCTTTAATATCGACTTAAAAGCATTTTCTGATGAATTTTACCGGAAACAAACCAGCGGGAAATTAGAACCTGTATTACAAACGTTAAAATTAATTGCGGAAAACAGAACACATCTGGAAATTACAAACCTTGTAATTCCCAATTTAAACGATGACGAAAAACAGTTCGAGGCAATGGTGAAATGGATTGCTTTGGAACTTGGAAATAGCACACCGCTCCATTTATCGTGCTATTTTCCGCAACATAAAATGCAACAACCTGCAACACCAATAGAAAAACTCGAGGTTTTGTATGAACTTGCAAAACAACATCTTTCGCATGTTTATTTGGGAAATGTTACTGACGAAAAACGTTCGTCAACTTATTGCTCGCACTGCGGAAAATTGTTGATTGAGCGAAGGGGATATAAAACGGAACTTAATGGGATTGATGAAAACGGGAGGTGCAAAAAATGCAGAGCAAATAACACTATTATAGTCCATGAAAGTGGAGTGGGGTAATCTTGTTCCAGCATGAAACAAAACTTAGATAAATTGAAATTTATTTTTACCTACGAACCACTATTATCTTGTAGATATTTACATCATTTAAATATAAAATCGCTAAAATAGAAGAATGAAAATGTTTACACCACTCGCTTTTCAGGGAAACTTAAATAAAAACAGGTATTTCGAAGGTTGGTATTTTAAACATGTTTCTAAAAACAGGGAACATGTTTTATCCTTTATTCCGGGTATTGCAATAACCAAAACGGACAAACACGCGTTCATTCAAATAATTAATGGAATTTCAGGAAAAACATGGAATATTACATATCCCCTTTCCGAATTTAAATTTTCGAAAAAAAATTTTGAAATAAAGGTTGACCCTACTCTGAAAAGTAGGTTTTAAAAGATGGATTAAATTTATTGTAAAAA
>CAYZBC010000026.1:3460-29669 GCA_964476535.1 uncultured Maribellus sp. | reverse complement strand
AAAAAACTAAAAGAGACTATTTTTAAAAACCTAATTTTATAACTGCGGATTTAAGATATCCCTGGAAATAGCCAATCTCATCGCCTTCTTCTGTCCAGGTATTAGCCATGCCTGAAGAATACATTGAATTTCCTGCTATGGGTTCCCCCCCGCCTAAACTAAGTACTTCATTATATAAAGTCGAAATATTACCACTAATGCTCCAACTCAGGTCACCAATTTGGTCCCTAAAGCCTATATCAAATTCCAACCCCCTATTTAATACTTCACCACCGTTTATTTTTGGATTACTAGTAAAACCTGCTGCAATAGCCACTGGAATAGTAATTAATAAATCTTTAGTTTTTTTGTTATAATATTCAATAGTAGTGTATAGTTTGTTATCCAAAAAAGAAGCGTCAATACCAAAATTAATTTGTTCATTTGTTTCCCACTTTAAATCTGGATTCACTGGAGTAGATAATGCTGCACCTATTTGCAATGCTTCAGTTGTTCCAAGAGTATAATTATTGGAAAACGCTCCCAATTGATAAATGTTCAAATAACCAAATGAACCAATATTGTCATTACCTAATCTTCCCCAACCCCCTCTAAGTTTTAATGTTGTAATCGATTGGGCATCTTCCATAAAGTTCTCATTTGCAATATTCCATCCAACTGATACTGAAGAAAACAAACCCCATTTATTTTTAGGGCCAAAATTTGAAGAACCATCACGTCGAAAACTAGTGCTGATTAAATACTTATTGGCATAATTGTAATTAATACGTCCCAAATATGAGGCAAGCCTGTATTCATATTCACTTCCACTCAATAAACGCCGACTTGCATCACTTCCGTTTATAACAGAAATAGCTTCGTTAAGATAGTCACGACCTTGAACATTATTATATGCACTGGTGTTTTCTTGGGCAGTTTGTCCTATAACAACATCAAATTGATGCAATTCAAATTCATAATTATATGATAAAGTATTCTCTATTAAATAGTTACGTCCACGAGAGAAATTTTCCCATAAATTAGCTTGCGCACTACTGAAATAACCTCTGTCATAAGATGGAACCCATTGAGTCTGTCGATTACTATTAAATTCAAAACCAAAATTTGTCCGAAATTTTAATCCTTTAAATATTTCATATTGACCATATACTACAATATGATTCCTCAAATTATCTACACGCTTATCTTCATGTTTTGCTCTTAAAACAACATTGTCTACTAGTGATGTAGCATAAGAAAGATTTTCATCGACTAAACCATCTATGCCCAAGGTAGGATACAACAGTATCGACCTCATTGTTTCGTACCATCCAATTGGTGCTGAGTTTATTAAAACCAACAAGCTGAAATTCACCAATGTATATTCAATGCAACATGCAATTGACCATTATGCAACGGATGCAGGTGCTCCTTCATTAATTGGATTAAAAGAACGTTTTGACGGGCCAATGGACGTTAACATTTATAAACCAACGGTGATGATGCAAGAAGGAGTTAATGAAATTGCCGGAATTAAATTTGATATCTCGAATAAAGACTTTGCGTTTGATGTTGCCATTCCTGAAATTAATGTTGTTCACCCTCACATGTTGGGACACGATAAACATGCACTTATTTTTAGTCTTGAGTTTTTAGATGCGTACATCGCTCAACTTAAAGGATATCAGGCGAAGGGTTACGACATGATTTTTAGCTCGCACGGCGAAGCTGAATTGCGTGGAGATGTAACGATAAAACTATATTACCTAACCGATTTAAAAGAAATAGCAAAAGCATCGACAAGCAAGAAAGAGTTTTTGGATAAAATGAATGAAGTATACCCTAATTTTGGCTGGCCATTCTATTTGCAGGGAACATCAAATTTCTTGTTTAAAAATTAATCAAAAGTACGGATTGTTGATCCGTACTTTTAATTTTGTCTCAAAATTCAAGAACTGGCAATTTTTAATATGAATACAAAACATTACTTCAAAATTCTGGTAGATGAAATTCACTCTGTGGTTGTAGCTACTACAGACGAAAATGGCTTACCCACAACTCGTGTAATCGATATGATGTTGTACGACCACGAAGGTATTTATTTTCTTACCGCTAAAGGGAAAGTATTTTATAAGCAATTAATGGACAAAGGCTATATTTCCTTAAGTGGTATGACTGCAGGAGTGGATTCAATGTCGAAAAAAGCCATCTCTATTTCGGGCTCTGTTCGAAATATTGGCACTACAAAACTAGACGACATTTTTAAGCATAACCCTTACATGGCAGACATTTACCAAAGCAGAGAAAGCAGAGAAGCTCTGGAGGTTTTCTGTTTGTACAAGGGCAAAGGCGATTATTTCGATTTATCGACCAGGCCTATAACCCGCGGAAATTTTGCTTTTGGTGGCAAAGAAGTAGAAAGTTATGGGTATTTCATTACCGATGCCTGTAGCGAATGTGGGAAGTGTTTAACCAGCTGCCCAACTAATTGCATCGAAGAGGGAACACCCTATATTATAATTCAGGAACATTGTTTACACTGCGGGAACTGTTTGGACGTCTGCCCCGAAAGAGCAATTACAAAAGGAGATATCCAATACTAACTGCTTAATTACTGACATCAAGAATCTAATAATAAATAAATATGAAAGCAAAAAAATATGATAGGGTAACACCAACAGGGAGCCTCACGAATTAACAGGACACTGTTATTCAGTTACTTCTCCCGTATTTTCATCTCCAAAAACAAACTCTATTCTCATTTCCGTAGAGTAGATTCCCGAACCACCAACTTGGTCTTCAAAACCACATTCTTCTTTGAAATATCTTTATTATCGTTAATGCTCGATAAAACAAACTGAATACTTTTCTTCCCAATTCTCATTCCCGGCTGATGGATAGACGAAAGTTGGGGAGAAGTAGCTTCTGCGAGGTCGGAATTACTAAAGCCCAACACACCAACATCTTCAGGAACCTTTTTCCCAAGTTCTTTAAGACCAGCAAGTACACCGACAGCAACAATGTCGTTAATACAAAAAATGGCATCGGGAGGCAAGGAGAGCGACATAAGGTGTGTGGCAAGTTTTTCTCCCTCGACTTTAGTAAAATGTTTACACGTTATAATCCAGTCTTCATTACATTTCAAATTATGTTCTTTTAAGGTGTCTCTGTAAGCATCATCACGCACATTGGCAAGAGACGATGATTTTAGCCCACGCAAATGAGCGATTCTTGTGTAGCCTTGCTCAATTAAATGATTTATTCCTTCTTGCGTACCCACATAGTCATCGGAAGAGAGAAGAGGTGTTTTTATGTTCTTGAAGTAAATTAATCGGTCAAGAATTAAAAACGGAATGTCTTTTCGTATTAAGTTCTCCAGTTCACTTTTATGTTGGTCGAGCTTGCGGCTCGGTAAAATTAGAATGGCATCAACATCCAACTCGTAAAATTCCTGAATATATTCCAACTCCTTTTGGGGGTCGTAATTACTTTCTGCAATAAGCATCTTATAGCCATTTTTACCGGCCTCTCGTAACATTCCACTTACAATCTGAGTAACGTAGTTGTGTGCAAGCCGAGGAAAAATAACACCTAATCGAAAGGATTTCTGGAACTTAAGTGATAGGGCTGTTGAGTTGGGTTTATAGTTGTAAAGATTGGCTACTTCGCGAACTTTGTTTTTCATCATCTCACTAATTTCGGGATGATCGTGAAGAGCTCGTGAAACTGTCGCTATTGTCGTATTTAGAGCTTTTGCCAAATCTTTTAGTGTAGTTCTTTTCATATGTAACTATTTGTATACGTATATATTAAAATGCTAATTTAATAAAATTTATAAAGTTATCAACCGTAAACGTTTACGTAAAAACACAGCTATTGCAAGGTATTATATTAAGCCTTTAATTTGCTCTCAACAATAAAATTTAATCAAAAAACTTAAAAATTAGAAACAGTATGGAAAAATCCACTTTTTTTACTGACTGTTGATTTAACCTGTTCTGTTTAGCCACAAAAGAATAAACAAGCAAAAGTGGAGTAGTTCAGAATAATCTTTATTGCTAATTCTTGCTTGTGCTATAATGTATTTGGTATAAAGTTAATAACAAAAAAAAATCGATAGACAAATAAAATAACGATGAATTTTAGCATCCTAAATTACATATAAGAGAATAATTTAAATTGGCTCAGGCCGATCTTTGATTCATCGATAGTTTTATCTGTTACGATAATAAATAATTTTAAAAAATCATTAATACAATTATTATGAAAAATTTAGTTTTAATTTTATTCTGTTTCTTGAGCACTTATACCATGGCACAGAGACCTCTGCCTACTCCTAACGATTTGCTCATTTCAACGGAATTGCTTCCAGGTAACCAGGTAGCGTTTCGAATTTATGCGCCAGAAGCGAAGAAGGTAACCTTAGGTTCCGGAGATATTCCAGACGCTGTCCAAAGAGATCTCAAAAAAGATAGTCGTGGTGTTTGGGAATGTATTTGGTCTGATGCAAAACCTGGTGCTTATGCCTATCATTTTGTGGTTGACGGCGTGCGCGTTTATGATCCTAAAGCACCATCAGCAAAAGAGACTACTGCTGTATTAATGGTAACTGAAGGTGACGATGTTTTTTCTATGAAAGATGATGTGCCACATGGAGCGATCTCGCAACGCTACTATTATTCCGAGACTTTAAAACAGACACGCAGGTTACACGTATGGACTCCCGCAGGTTTTGAGAAATCAAAAGAAAAGTTACCAGTATTGTATTTAATCCATGGAGGAGCTGGTTTTGATAATTCATGGTCTAACGTAGGCTGTGCAGGTAATATTTTGGATAATCTGCTAATGGAAGGTAAAATCAAACCAATGATGGTAGTTATGCCAAATGGTACTGTTGATGTCAAGACACCTAATATACTTGACCGTGTACCAATTTTCAAAGATGATTTGATGACAGGATTAATCCCTTATATTGAATCTAATTATAATGTTTATACAGATGCAGCACATAGAGCAATCATGGGCCTTTCTTTTGGTGGACTTGAAACACTTGAGGTGGCAATGTATCATTATGATGATTTTGATTATATCTGTCCATTAAGTTCTGGTTGGTGGATTAGTGATGTATGGAAAAAAGAAAGAGGTTGGACGGATAAAAAGGAGGAAAAAGCGGCTCGTTTGAAGAAAATTGGTGCTGACTTCAATAAGACTGTGAAGTTATTATACTTTACGCAGGGTGGACCAGAGGATCTTGCCTACGAAAATGGGGAAGAAACGATGAAGTTATTTGATGCAGCTGGTATTAAATACGAATACAGTGAATCACCTGGTGGTCACGAGTGGATTGTCTGGCGTAAAAATCTAAAGGATTTGGCACCTCTACTTTTTAAATAGTAATAATCTTCATACGTAAAATGATTGTAAGATTAAAATACAGTAAATTATTATGAAGAAATTGTTAGCTATTATATTTTGCTGTTTGAGTGTTTGTGCTATGGCACAACGGCATAAGCCTACACCAAGCGAGTCCCTCATTTCAACGGAAGTGCTTCCTGGAAACAAGGTAGCGTTTAGAATTTATGCACCAAAGGCTGGGAATGTAGAGGTCTATAATCGTGAGATTAAGGTTGAAGTTGAGTTTAAAAAAGATAATGATGGTATTTGGGAGGGTATCTGGTCTGATGTAGAGCCTGGCCCTTATCGTTATTATTTTGTGGTTGATGGTATAAATGTGTATGATCCAAAGGCAACTTCAGGCATAGAGAATCCTGCTCTTTTTATGATGAGTTCAGGTGATGAATTTTTTGCCATGAAAGATGATGCAGCACATGGAGCTATCTCTCAACGCTTCTATTATTCTAAAACTTTAAAAATGATGCGCAGGTTACATGTATGGACTCCGGCAGGTTTTGAGAAATCAAAAGAAAAACTACCCGTATTCTATCTATTGCATGGAGGAGGCGATACAGATATATCATGGTCTAAGATAGGTTGTGCAGGCAATATCCTGGATAATTTATTGGCAGAAGGCAAAATTGAACCTATGATTGTAGTTATGCCTAATGGTCTTATTGAAACCGGAAGCGATACATATCTTGGGCGAGTGCCAATTTTCACAGAAGATCTAATGAAAGGAATTATCCCTTTTATCGAATCTAATTACAATGTCTTTACTGATGCAGCCCACAGAGCTATCATGGGCTTGTCTTTTGGCGGCTTGCAAACTTTGGAGACTGCAATGTATCACTAATAATTTTGATTATATCTTTCCTTTAAGTTCAGGTTGGTGGATAACTGATGAATGGGCTAAGAAAGGAATAGACATGGATGATAAAGAGCTTAGGGCTGCCCATTTGAAGAAAATCGCTACTGATTTTAGTAATACTGTTAAATTGATATACTTTACACAAGGTGGACCCGAAGATCTTGCTTATGGAAATGGTATGGCAACGCTTAAGCTATTTGATGAAGCTGGGATTAAATATAAATACAGTGAATCACCTGGTGGTCACACCTGGAAGGTATGGCGCAAAAACCTAAAGGATCTGGCACCTCTGCTGTTTAAACAATAAGGCTGTTTATACTTTAATGTCCATAAAAAAAATTAGGTTTATGCATCAGGTTGCGAAGAACAAGGATTACTGAAACTCATATATTATTAGTTTAGTAATTAGTTATAAACCGGAAGGGAGGAAAGTCCCCTTCCGGTTTCCTTGGCGAACTAATTTAAAGTTGTCTTTGGGAATTTAAAATTTTAAAAACTTTTTATAATGAATTGGCTCGATTATATTATTGTGTTTCTGTATTTAGGTGGATTTCTTGGAATGGGATACTTTTTCAAAGAAAATAAAAATTCTACCGATTATTTTCTTGGCGGAAAAAGCATGGGTTGGTTTCCCTTGAGTCTATCAACTATGGCAACTCAATTGTCGGCCATTAGTTTTGTTTCTGCGCCTGCATTTGTGGCCTTAAAAGTTGGTGGTGGAATGAAATGGCTTTCATTTGAGTTCTCAGTTCCACTCGCCATGCTATTTCTAATGATTGTAATTGTACCACCTCTGTTCCGATCGGGTGTTGTAAGTATCTACGAGTTTGTTGAACGGCGTTTCGACGCTTCAACCCGATTGATTTTGAGTGTAGTATTCCAAATTAGCCGTGCACTAAGTACAGGGGTTATGGTTTACACCATTGCAATTATTCTTCAGGCAGTTCTCGACATCCCTTTTATTTATACCATTCCCATAATTAGTATTGTTACTATTATATACTCGTGGCAGGGAGGAATGAAAGCAGTTGTTTGGGGCGATGCCATTCAAATGGGGATCTTATTTTTAGGATTGGTACTTTGTTTGGTATTCGGTTATTCCCTAATGGTAGAACACGGAGGTTCGTTGGCAAATGTAGATCCGGCAAGATTACAAGTAATTCAGAGCAATTTTGGTTTTGGCGATGGTGGTGAGTATGGATTCTGGCCCATGATAATTGGTGGATTTTTCCTTTACGCTTCCTACTATGGTTGCGACCAAACTCAAGCCCAGCGAATGCTTTCGGCAAAAGATGAGAAAACAATCCGCACCTTACTATTTGCAAACGGAATGTTACGTTTACCTGTTGTTTTGGTTTACTGTTCCATGGGATTAGTTTTGGGTGGACTTATTCTGGTTGCTCCTGAATTTTTGGATGAAATAAGTTTAGTCACACAGAAATACTTCCCTCAGGAATTTGCAAACTCAGGTATAAAACCCGATTTAATGGTTCCTGTTTTTATTACCAAGTATCTTCCTCATGGAATAATTGGAATTCTAATGGTTGGTATATTATCTGCTGCCATGTCAACACTTAGTTCCTCCGTAAATTCTTTGTCTGCTGTTACGGTTGAAGATTTTTTTAACCGCGGCGAGAAAAAATTAAGCAACAAAAAATACATGATGATTTCTAAAGGAGCCGTTGTTTTTTGGGGTGGAGTTTGTATTGGAAGTGCATTCCTTCTTGGAGGCAGCGAAAGTGCCGTAATTGAAATTATAAATGCTATTGGGTCTGTGTTTTACGGGCCGGTGCTTGCAACTTTTGTTTTGGCTATTTTCTCTAAAAAAGTGAATAAACACGGAATAAAAGTTGGAATCATTTCGGCAGTTTTAATTAACCTGGTTTTCTCGAAAACAATGCAGGAAATTATCGGTTTCGATCCCGGATTTGAGATATTCTGGATTTGGTTAAATTTTACCGGTTTTGCCCTTTGTATTCTTATTACTTACCTGGTTAGTTTTATTATTCATGACAAAAACAATAAAAAACCAGATGTGAAATTTCAATTAAAGAAGAAAGATATTCTTACTAAAGAGACTTATATTTTGGTAGCATTTTTTATTTCGATAATCATTTTCAGCTTTTACATACCAACAATTTTTGGATAAGCGATTACCCTAAATATTTATTACATAGAAATGAAGAAAACAGCACATATTATATCCCATACTCATTGGGACAGAGAGTGGTATTTGAACAGTAAATACACCAACGAGTGGCTAATTCCTTTTTTCAATAATCTGTTTAAGATGTTTGAAAAGGAACCCGACTATATTTTTGTTCTCGATGGGCAGATGGCCATGGTGGAAGATTATTTCGAAGAGCTTGATAAGCATAAATACAATGTGAATGTTTACAAGCGGAAAATAAGGAAATATGTTCAGCAAGATAGATTGTTTATTGGCCCATATTATTTACAACCCGATTGGCAATTACTTAGTGACGAATCACTTGTTCGTAACCTGTTGTATGGAATTCAGGCAGCAAAAGAATTGGGTGGAGCAATGCGAGTAGGTTGGATGCTTGATAACTTCGGACAAATTTCACAGACTTCACAAATTCACGACCAGTTTAATCTTGAAGGTTTATTTGTTTGGCGGGGAGTTGAAATGGATCCAACCGATGTGCAATCGGAATTTTATTGGAAATCGCCCGATGGAACTTCCATCCCATCCATATATTTGCTCGATAGTTACCGAAATGTAATGCGTTTGGCAGAATACAGCGATATTATGAAAGAAAGGGTTTACGACGAGGTAGAAAAGCTAGATCCTTTTGCAACTACAAGCCATGTTTTATTAATGAATGGTTACGACCAGGAAATGGTTCCCGATGATATTCAGCCTTACATTTCGGATGGTAAAATGGATACCGACGAATTCCGAATTATCCAGAGTAATCCTGAAAAATACATTCGCGATGTAATGAGCGAAGAGCCGCAATTAAAAACGTTGGAAGGAGCTCTTTACAGTGGTCGTTTTATTTCAGTTTTCCCGGGAGTAATGTCGGCTCGTATGTATTTAAAACTGCAAAACGACGATCAACAAAAGGCGCTGGAAAAACGTGTTGAACCACTAGCAACTTTGGTATGGGCTTTGGGTGGAGAATATGAAAAAACTCAAATAAAAGAGGCGTGGAAAACGCTGCTTAAAAACCATCCTCACGATAGTATTTGTGGTGTTAGTATCGACGATGTTCACACCGATATGGAAAACCGTTCGCGCGTGGTTAATCAATTAACACAATCGCTAACGGAGCAAAAATTAAAAGAACTTTGCAGCCTAATCGACACATCAGATTGCGCCGACGAGGAAGTGAAAATTGTATTTAATCCACTAATGCAAACCCGATCGGAAAATGTTTCGTTTGAAAACGGTGACTTTTATGTGAAAGATATTCCTGCAATGGGTTATAAAATTGTAGAAGAATCGGATGTTTCGGAGGATAAAATTGAAGTAGATGAATTATGGATAAGTAATTCGCAAATAATTGTCGACTTTAATTCAAATGGTTCATTTAATATACTCTATAAAAAAACAGGGAAACAGTACTTAAATTTGGGGTTAATTGAAGACCGCGCTGATACTGGTGATGAATATAACTATTCGTACCCGGACAAGGATGTAATTATTACCAGCGAAAACTGTGATGCAGAAATTGATATTGTTGAGCGATCGAAAACCAAAGTAGTTATTCGCACAAAAGTTGTAATGGATTTGCCCGAATCGGATGCCAATGGGCACACAACAAGAAGTACAGTTATGCGCAAGCTGCCTATTATTTCTTATTACACCATTGAAGTCGATTCGCCAATAGTAAAATGTAAAACAGTTTTACGCAATACGGTAAAGGACCACTTAATGCGCGTGTTATTTCAAACAGCTGTTGATACAGACTTTGCTTTTGCAGGAAGCCCATTTGATGTGGTTAAACGACCAATTACCATCGAAGATTACGATGAGTCTTCAATTCCAGAGGATGTGAAAAAAGTAATTATTGGTGCTCGTGAGGCAAAACCAAATACCATTTTCCTGAACCGTGAATTTGTTGACTTAAACGATGGGAACAATGGTTTGGCTGTTCTTTCAAAAGGAATGCCCGAGTATCAGGTAATTGAAAAGGATACGGTTGCACTTACCTTATTCCGTTCGGTTGGTTGGATTGCCAAAGAAATAAACTCTAGGATTGGTGATGCCGGACCGGAAATATTTACACCCGATGCGCAATGTTTAAGAGAAATGCAGTTTGAATATGCGGTTTACCCACATAAAGGCGATACCGAAGCAGCACAGGTGGTCAATGTGTCGAATAAATACAATACCGATTTAATTTGCGCCACAACCGATAAACACGAAGGTAAATTAAAAAATAGTAATTCATATTTCACTGCAAAAGACAGTAATGGTTTGTCTAAAATAACTGCTTTAAAACGCAGCGAAGATGGCAAATCTATAATTATCAGAGGGTATAATTCTGGAGAATCGGCAACACAAATGGAAATATCAAGTTCATTTATTTTAAGTACAGCAGCGTTAACTAATCTTTTGGAAGAAACTCAGGACGAAATTGTAATTACTGATAACAGCATGTCGTTTAGCGTTGGAGCAAAAAAAATATTCAATGTTCGTTTAAATATCATCCGTCATTTAAATGAATTCGACGATTATTGTGAGGTTATTTATGAGCAAAATCGAAAACAGGAACAGTTTGATGAATATGAATATGCAAGTTATGTTTCGGAAGAAGAAATTCAGTCGGAACTGGCACGAGCAGAAGCATTAAAAGACAAAGCAGACCATCCAATGTGGCGCAGAACTGCACTTGAAGCCCAGCTTTCAGCAATTTTGGCACGTAATCGTTCCAACGAAAAAAAGATTACAGAACTGGGATATGGACTAAATGAAGCACGTGTACAACGACGGGTTTACGATTATATAAAACAGTTTAAGAACCCCGATAAAAGTTGATTCACAAAGATTTTTAAAGTTTAAATGTAGTAGCATCCGGGAGAGATTATCTTTTCCGGTTGTTTTTTTATCAATTATTTCTATATTAGTTGCATCATGAAAATCGTAATTGCACCCGATAAATTTAAAGGCTCGTTAACAGGTATCGAATTTTGCGATGCAGTTGAGCGGGGAATTCGAAAGCATGTTGAAGATGTTGAGATTGTAAAACTTCCTCTTGCCGATGGAGGCGATGGCACGGTTGATGCTTTGCAGTTTTATACGGGTGGTGAGTCTGTTTCTGTTGAAGTAAACGATCCACTTCACCGGAAAATCAATGCTAACTATCTGTTTTCTTCTGAGAAGAGAATGGCCTTTATCGAAATGGCTGAGGCATCCGGAATTCGTTTGCTTAGCAATGCTGAATTAAATCCATTGCTTACCAGCACGTTTGGAACCGGAGAATTGGTGAAAAATGCCATTGAAAGAGGAACAGAACATGTGATTCTTGGTATTGGTGGAAGCTCCACCAACGATGCGGGAATGGGAATGGCACGAGCACTGGGGTTTCGTTTTTTTGACAATATTGGCAATGAATTGAAAGGGAAAGGTGGCGATTTAAATCTGTTGCATTCCATTGATAGTTTAAATGTTATTCCTGAGTTAGTAGATGTAAAATTTGAGGTCGCTTGCGATGTAGATAATCCCTTGTTTAGTTCAAATGGAGCAGCTCATATTTATTCACCACAAAAAGGCGCAAGTCCTGAGATGGTGAAAAAACTGGACAATGGTCTGCAAAACTTTAATGCTGTAGTGGAGAAACAGTTTGGCAAGAATCTTCAGAATATTTCAGGTGCCGGAGCTGCCGGTGGATTAGGCGCGGGTTGTGTATTGTTTTTGAATGCCATACTAAAATCGGGAACAAGTCTTGTAAAAGACGTTGCCAACTTCGATGAAAATGTAAAAGATGCCGACTGGATTATAACAGGTGAAGGTAAATTTGACGAACAGACATTTTCGGGAAAAGTAATTAAAGGTGTTTTGGAATCTGTTACTCATCAGAAAGTAGCCGTGTTTTGTGGAATAAGTGAATTAAGTGAATCTGATTTAAAGAAACACAGCATCGATTATTTGGAAGAAATGATGAATCAGGCCTTGGACTTTAAGGATTCAATAAAAAATTCAGGAGTTTATCTTGAGAATGCTGCATTTGAATTTGCTAAAAGTTATTTATGAATTAGGCAAATCCTCAGTTCACTTAACTGTTAACCGAATAATCTGGTCAACATTTTCTTCAGATTTTGTATTGTGATAAAGAAAAACTCCCTCATCAACTTGTTTGAATTTTATCTTTTCTTTTCCCTCGAATGAATGGGCAGAAGAAATTTTGCCTTCCAGTTCAGGAATAAAAATATAGGGCAAGTCTGGCGCTTTCAGAATATGCACAAACAGTTCTTTTTCGCTTGCAGTAATTGTTCCCCACTCTTGAGTAGGAATAACCTTTCCGCGTGTTCCGTAAACTGTTTCGCCGTATTTTAAAGTCCATTCGCCAACTTCCTTTAATGTTGCCACAAATTCGGGTTGAATTTCGCCATTGGGCATTGGACCAACATTTAATAACAAGTTGCCGTCTTTACCTGCTGCCTTTACCAGAAAATGAATAATATCTTTTGTGCTTTTAAACTTTTTATCATTCAAATTAAATCCCCAGGATTTAGCCATTGTTGCACACGATTCTAAAGGCAACTCACTTACTTTTACTCCATGACTAAAACCGCCTTTGTTTTCTCCCGGTAAATCACGTTCAAAAGTTTGAATGTCTTCTCCCGGAATTGGTATAATATGATGATTATTGGCAATTATCGTTTTCGGACTAAGCTCATGAATCAAGCTATAAATTTCGTTGTAATGCCAGTTGGCTGTTTTACGCTCCCAATGTCCGTCGAACCATATACAGCCAATTTCACCATAATTGGTAAGCAACTCAGTAAGCTGGGTTTTCATAAAAACAATGTAACTGTCCCAATCGGTATCAACCGGGGCGCCGTCAACAATCTTTTTCCCAAAACCATAATCATCACGTGCCCAATCCAAAAGTGAATAATAAAGATTTAGCGTGATGCCTTCTTTTTTACATTCTTCGGCCAGCTCTTTTAAGGGATCATTTCTGTAAGGCGTGGCATCAACAATATTGTATGGCGAAGCATCCGTATCGAACATACTAAAACTGTCGTGGTGCCGGGTGGTAATGGTTATGTAATTCATACCTGCCGACTTGGCAATTTGCACCCACTCTTTCGCATTAAAATCCTGCGGATTAAAAAAACTGGCTAATCTTTTATAGGTATTAAGCGGAATATGTTGTTGAAACATTACCCACTCGCCATCGCCCAAAACACTGTAAATTCCCCAGTGAATAAACATTCCGAATCGCGCGTCCTGAAATTCTTTTCGGCTTTCAAGATTTTCTGTCGTTGGAGTATATTTTGGCATTGGATACGAATATTGCTGTGCCTTGGCAAATAATATCACCAAACTGAATAGGGCTATTAAAACTAATTTCTTCATAGTATTCTAATTAACTGGTTTTGTTTTTATCTTAAAACTTCCTCCCTCAATTAGAGGAAGACAATACAGGCTCGGTTCCCATTTCCATCTCCAATACTCCACCTCTAACAATTTCATTGTGCGTTAACCAGTAACGTTCCATCGGAATTCCGTTTAATTTCATGGATTGGATATAGATGTTTTCAGCCGAATTATTATTTGCAATAATTGTAAATTTCTTTCCTGAATAATATTTTGAATCCAGTATAACTTCAATTCTATTGAAAACCGGGCTGGTAATCTGGTATTTGTTGTCACCCGGACAAATTGGATGGATTCCCATGGCAGCCAGAACATACCATGCCGACATTTGTCCCACATCTTCGTTTCCACACAAACCATATGCATCGGTACCATAAGCCGCACTACAAATTTTACGTGTCCATTTTTGGGTAAGATGAGGAACTCCTGCAGTGTTCAGCATAAACGGAACATGGTGCACCGGTTCGTTGGGATGGTTATAATAATCGTTCCACAAAAAATCTTCCGGGGTATTTTCAAAAAAAGAAACCAACTCTTTCCGGAAGGCTTTATCACCGCCTATTAAATCTTTTAAACCATCAATATCGTGCGGCACAAACCAGCCTTGCTGAAAGGGATTACTTTCGGTACAGCCTTGTCCGTGAACCGTTTTTCCTTTCCATTCTTTCCAATTTCCTTCATCATTCCGTGCACGAAACCAGTTCACATCTTCGTTCCAGATATTCTTATAATTTTCACTTTTCTGAAAGTATTCTTTGGCCAAATTTTCCTTATTTAAAGATTCGGCAAATTTGCCCAAACACCAATCGGAATATGCGTATTCCAATGTTTTTGAAATACTGTGCGGAGTAAATCCAAGATTCCCGTTTCCAAAAGAATCGACACTATTTTTGCAATATTCGAATGCCTTTTCAATGTCGTAATTTCTAATTCCTTTTTCGTAAGCATCAACAATCACCGAAACCGCAGGATTTCCCAACATACATCCCGAATAGGAATTTAGCATTTCCCAACGAGGTAAATATTCCCTGCCACTTAACTCAGCCATTTGCAACAGCGACTTAATTTCATCGTTAACCATGCTTGGATTAATAATGGTTTGCAAAGGAAATTGTGAGCGAAATACATCCCAGCCACTAAAAATGGTACGGTAGGTAAAATCTTCGGTTTGATGAATTTGTTTATCGACGCCAATGTAATTACCATTAACATCTGAAAATGTTCGCGGGTCAATCATAGTGTGATAAAGCGCGGTATAAAAAATCGTCCTTTCGTCTTCGCTGCCACCAGAAACATTAATGTTTTTTATCGCATCACTCCATAAGTTTCGAGCTTGTTTGTGTACTTTATCAAAATTCCAATGGTTGATATCGTGTTCCAGATTTTCTTTTGCCCCTTCGATGCTTACAAACGAAATACCACTTTTTAACAAAACCTCCTCACCCTCTTTTGTGCTGAAATTGGTATAAAACCCAAGATGTTTCCCTTGCTTTTCATTTGCATTTTCAAAACGTGTAGCATTTTTAACAGCGGTCTGGTATTCATCTTTCTCAATGTGACGCATCTTTCTGCCTTCGTCAGGAATATTGGCACTCCAAATGCCATAATCTTCCAAAGGTTTGCTAAACTGACACCAGAAATAAACCGTATAATCCGCATTTCCCGCACCGGCTCCCCATCCTCCTCCTTCGGGCGGGCATTTCATCCAACCTGAGATCGTATTTTCGTTTACTACTTTTATGTATTGCTCAGTTGAAGTTCCCCCTACCCTGCGCGACAAATCAATTTGAATACGCGAACTGTCATTTTTGGGATAAGTAAAACGAATAATCCCAGCTCGTGGTGCAGCTGTTAATTCTGTTCTTACTTTGTAATCATCGAGTGTTACGGCGTAATAACCGGCTTGAGTTACTTCCGTTTCATGAGAAAACCGGGAACGATAACCTCCGTTGGGATCTTCGGAAATACCTCTGTTTGTTAGAAGTTTACCAGTGGATGGCGTAACCAGAAAATTCCCTAAATCTCCGTACCAACCCACTCCACTCATGTGTGTAAAACTGAAACCTTCCAGAGTAGGATGTTCGTAGGAATAACCACTGCCGTTATCGCCGCCGGTGTAGGTATCAGGACTTAATTGGACCAAACCAAACGGGGTTGCTGCACCCGGAAAAGTCTTACCAAACCCATGAGCATCTTTTGTTTTTTTGCCATAAGTAATTGCTCCAATTATAGGGTCGATATAGTCAACCGCCATTTTACTTTCCGATAGTGAACAAGAATTCAATACTAAAATTCCAAACAGACTATAGAAACAGTATTTAACATATTTATTGTTTTTCATTTACCACAATTTTTATTTATCACCCTTAAAAATATCAACATCAACATCATTTTTTAGAGACTTGCCTTTATTTGAACGACCTTTGTCAACCACAGCTTGCAATTCGGCAGTTAATTCTTTCACCACTTCGGGAAATTTGTCGTAAACATTGTTTTGCTCTTCCTCATCCAACTCCATATTGTACAATTGAATTTCAGGCAATCCTTGTTTTCTGGCAGCAACATCTTTAGGTCCGGACCATCCTCCAGAACCAGGACACAACTCCAACTTCCATTTGCCTTTTCGTATGGAAAACTTACCTTGAATAGAATGATGAACAACCGACGCATAAGCGCTTTTTGTATCTTCATTTTTTAATAAAGGAAGTATGCTGTATGAATCTTCACCTGCATTTTTTGGGATTTTTATGCCTGTAATTTCAGCACAAGTTGCCATCAAATTGGTAAGGCATATTAACTCTTCATTTTTTGTATTAGGTGCTATTTTACCTGGCCAATGAACCATAAAAGGAATCCGGTGTCCTCCTTCCCAAATATCAGATTTTGAACCACGAAAGTTGGCACTGGCATAATGTCCGTAATCTTTTTCCAACTTTTTACCTTTTGCTACCGGATACGAACAACCATTGTCGCTGGTAAAAAACAAAATGGTATTGTCAGCAATGCCATTTTTTCTGAGAGCTTCGATTACACGACCAACAACATCATCGGTTTCCATTACAAAATCGCCATAAATGCCGATACCACTTTTGCCCTGCCATTTTTCGGAAGGAACAACCGGACTGTGAGGAGAGTTAAGTGCCAGATATAAAAAGAATGGCTCTTTTTTGGTTGATGCTTCAGTAATATAATCACAGGCATGATCGCCCAAAAATTGTAACATTTTTATGGTGGGCATGTGGTCAATTACCTTGTTGTTTTCAATTACCGTTTCCATTGACGCCGAATGGTGAAAACCTAAGTATGAATCGAAACCACGGGTTACCGGACCATCCGGGACAATTGCACCAATTGGAGCCGCAGTGGCTTTTTTCCCTTCATACAAACCATATTCTTCGCCTTCGTCGTTAATAAATTTGAATCCCAAATGCCATTTCCCCATAATGGCTGTGTTATATCCCGCCTTTTTGAGCATTGCCGGAACCGTTAACCGTTTTTCAGCAATTAAGGGCTCAAACTCTTTCCCTCCACCTAAAACACCATTTTGCAATCGTGAACGCCAGGCATAACGACCGGTTAAAATTCCATATCGGGTTGGTGTACAAACCGATGAACCAGAATGAGCGTCGGTAAAAACCATGGCTTCACTTGCCAGTTTATCAATTTTTGGAGTCGGTATTTTTCCCCGTTCAGGATTTAAACATTGCACATCGCCATATCCTAAATCATCACAAATAATATATACAATGTTGGGTTTATCAGTAGTTACTTTTTTATTTGTATTTGAACAAGCGCAAAGTCCGGCTACTACAAGTAGTAGAATGAATATTTTTCTCATCGCTATATTTCAGTTTTTGTACACGAAAACAATATCATACCTAAACAGATAAAAACAGTCGCTTTAATACTAATTTTTCTGAATATCCAACTGATTACCACTCTATAATTTTATTTCTTATTAACTTCCAAATAGAAAGGCTTTTTGTACACTCTTTTATTCGGTTCTTTTATCCAAATTATTGGAATGATATCTGCTTCTCCTTCCAATAATTCAATACTTTCGATTTTAAGCATGCTTTGCTTTGACTCCGAAAAATCGAAAACCTGCTTTAAACCGGCAATCTGCAGTTCAACCTGACAATTGCTTACAATATTTTTTGTAAAATGTACGACAATATCATATTTCCCGGCTTCTGTCACAACTATCTCCCAGCTGGCAACGTCCTGTTTTAATTCATCGTATTTCACAAAAGTCGCATCATTTAAATTCAGTATTGTTGGATTTTCATTCTCCGAGCCTACGATTGCCCTGGGCGACTTTACAAAGTTTGGTGAATTTACCATTTCATCAAACCAACTATCCATTTCGTTTTTCAATTCCCGGACTTTGACTGGATTGTCTTCGCCAATGTTATTCAACTCGTACGGATCTTCTTTTATTTTGAACAACTCAAATTTATCCTCTCCCTCTGTTGTTTTGCCGTTTCCAACCAATTTATAGTCATCGTTTCGGGTTGAAATGTTTTGATACTTTACGGGTGTATGCCGAACCCAGCTTCGATTGATAAAACGTTCTGATAATTCTGTTTTTTCATTTTTCAGTAAAGGCAATAAACTTTGTCCGTCAATTACACGATCTTCGGGAACTTTAGCCCCACATATTTCAACTAATGTTGGCAAAATATCGTAGTGTGCAGCAGGTTGTAAAATATCTCTGTCTCCCATAAATTGAGCAGGAAAACGCCAGAAACAAGGTACCCGAACACCTCCTTCAAAAACGAATGATTTACGTCCTCTCATTCCGGCAATGTACCTAGGATGCTGCGGTCCGTTATCGGTCATAAAAATAACAAGCGTATTTTCTTTCAATTTTAGCTCGTCCAATTTTTGAAACAAACGCCCCAGGTTATCATCGATATTTGATACCATTCCGTATACCTTTCTGGCTCTGTCTTTTTCAATATCGTTCATATCTGGGAATGGTCTCTTATCGTTTTCAAATCCCTCTGAAGGATCGATATCCTCATACATGTCATAATATTCCTGTGGTAACTGTAACGGACTGTGTGGCGCATTAAACGAAAGGTATAAAAAGAAGGGTTGCTCTTTGTTTTCCTCCAGAAAGTCGATGGCGGCTGCTCCAAATACATCGGAACAATAGCCTGTAGTTTTTACAATTTCGCTATTCTTCCAGAGTGTTGGATTAAAATAGCTGCTATCTCCTTTAAGTGCATTTGGCCAATCGCCCGGCTGACCAATCCCACCGGACAAATGACGCAAGGAATAATCAAAGCCCTGATCTTCGGGCCTGAACGGATAATTATCGCCCAAATGCCATTTCCCGATCATTCCGGTTTTATAACCTGCATCCTTTAAAATTTCAGCGATTGTAATTTCCGAGGCAGCCATCATTGCACCTCCCTTATACGTATCGCGAACACCTGTTCGTAGCGTATATCTTCCGGTCATTAATGCTGAACGTGTTGGGGCACAAACCGGAGATACCAAAAACTCATCAAATCGTACACTTTCTTTCGCTAAATTATCAATAACCGGTGTTTTTACATGCGGGTTTCCGTAATAACCCAAATCACCAAATCCCTGGTCGTCGGTAATAATTAAAAGGACATTAGGTCTGGATTGCCTGCCCGTTACATATGTTTTCACACAACTTCCCACAACTAAAATCATCAAAAGTATCCCAAAGTAATTGATAGATTTCTTCATGGTACTGTTTTAGTTTTAATAGATTTGACCTACCTGATTTACATCCTTTTCCCACAAACTAATTTTTTCAAGCATTACTTTAAGCAATTCCGGATTTTCATTTGCCAGGTTTTCTTTTTCTCCAATATCCATTTTCAGATTAAACAAAAGCGGCGCTGCCTCTTTCTTTTCAAGCACAAGTTTCCAATCGCCTAATCGCATGGCAGTTTGTACACCATGTTTCCAGAACAGGTCGCGTTCGGGTAATGCTTCTCCTTCCAATAAATGGTTTTTAAAACTTATACCATCAATGTTTTGAGGTTTTTCTGTTCCAATTAAATCGGTCAGGGTTGGATAGATATCCATGGTTAATATTTGTTCGTTACTTTCCTGTTTGGGTGCAATAATTCCAGGATACCAAGCAATTGCAGTCACCCTGTGTCCACCTTCCCAAACGCTGCCTTTAAATCCTTTTAAGGGTCCATTGCTTGCTAAACGTGGTGTTCCTCCATTGTCTGAACAGAAAAAGACAAAGGTGTTTTTATCCAGTTTCAAATTTTTTAAAGTATTGATAATCCTACCGATACCTTCATCCATCACCTCTACCATTTCTGTATACAACTGTTCCTTGTTTTCTTCAGAACCGAATGAGATAAAATCAACTCCGTTTTTTCCACCTATTTCACGTTCAGCTTTTGAACTGCGCCCTTGAATAGGATAATGCGGTGCCTCGTGTGGGATATAAAGCAAAAAGGATTCGTCCTTATGCCGGGTGATAAAATCAATGGCATGGTTGGTAATTAAGTCAGTCGAATACCCTTTCTCTTTCGTAAGTTCATCTCCCGACCACCAATCTTCAAATCCCTCCTGATCGACATGCGAATGGTAATCAACATTACCCGCTAAAAAACCAATATACTCATCGAACCCTTGATGGATAGGATTAAATTTTGTATCGTAGCCCACATGCCATTTCCCAAAAATACCGGTAACATAACCTACTTCCTTAAAACTCTCAGCAAATGTTTTTTCGCTTAATGCAAGCCCATGGTGGCGATGGTGTTTTGCAGTAACCACTCCGGGAATACCAACACGCTGCTGGTACTTTCCGGTAAGCAATGCAGCACGTGTTGGACTACAAACTGCACCATTTGAATGGAAATCGGTAAAGCGAATTCCTTCGGCTGCCAACTTATCCAGATTGGGTGTATTTATTTTTTCACTTCCGTAACATGATAAATCACCATAACCAAGGTCGTCGGCCATTATTAAAATTACGTTTGGCTTATTTCTCTTTATTTCTGGTGAACAAGACTCAAGAATAAACAGACTTACCAACCCAAATACTAATTTTATGATTCTTTTGTTCATGTCCCAATATTATTTATCGGCCCAATGTTCAGCAATTATTTCAAGAATCTCAGGATTATCCTCGTCGGTATCTCCCAACAATTCGCGTTGGTGTGTAATCTCTACTTTCATCTTATCAATAATTTCGTTGTATTTCGGATCGTTGTATGCATTATGTAATTCTTTTGGATCTTCCTGTAAATCGAAAAAATCCCAATAACGGCCTGTTTTTTCGCCCTCTTCGAATTTGTTGTCTTTAAAACCATTGCCATAGAAGAATGCCAGTTTGTAACGTTCGCCCCGTATTCCGAAATGGCCGGGTCTTTTAGTTTCGTGTTGCCAATACCGATAATAACCATATTTCCGCCAATCATCGGGTGTATTCCCTTTTAGGTTTTCGCGAAAACTGTGGCCCTGCATGGTTTCTGGATAATCAATTCCCGCATAATCGGCAAACAATGCTGAAAAATCCACATTTTCGATGATATCCTCATTGCGTGTACCGGCGGGTATTTCTTTGGGATAACGAATTACAAAAGGCATGTGTACTGATTCTTCGTAAATCATTCGTTTATCGAACCAGCCGTGTTCTCCCAGATAATAACCCTGGTCGGCGGTATAAATTACAATGGTATTTTCGGCCAAGCCTGCTTCGTCAAGGTATTTTAGCAGTTTACCAATATTATCGTCGATGGCTGCCCCACAACGCATAAAATCTTTTACGTACTTCTGATAGGTTTTATACCGTGCTTCGTTGTTATCCAAGCCATCAACCGAAAATGGCAGCTCAGGATATTGCATATAATCCGATTGCTTATCGGGATTTTCGGATGAAAACAGGTAACGTTTTTTCAGGTTGTCGACTGACTGCCCTTTAAAAGAACGTCCAGTATCGTCGGCTCCCTGATCGTAAAACGAGGCCGGAACAGGAATTTCCTGATCGCGGTACAACTGGCTAAAACGTTCGGGGTAATCCCAGGGTTCGTGTGTTGCCTTAAAATGACACATCGCCATAAAAGGTTTGGTTTTATCGCGACTCTCAAGCCACTCAATGGTTTTATCGGCAATTACATCGGTACTAAAACCTTCGTAAGCCTTTCCACCACCGTGAGCATCTTCCCAGTTTTCTTTGGTTTTCAGAATAGGATCCCAATAACGACCCTGTCCCGGTAAAACACAATAATAATCGAATCCGGTTGGTTCTTTTTTCAGGTGCCATTTGCCAATTACCGAAGTTTGATAACCTACTTCTTTTAATACTTTGGCAATGTTATTCTGTTCGGGATAGAGTGAGCCACCCAAAGTTTTCACCCCGTTAACATGGCTGTACTGCCCCGTAAGAATGGTTGCCCGGCTGGGTGTACAAATTGAGTTGGACACCAAACAATTATCCAGCACACAACCTTCCTCAGCCAAACGGCTAATATTTGGCGTGTGTACATAATCTTTTAAAATTCCACCATAAATACCCCATGCCTGTCCGGTATGATCGTCGGCCATGATGTAAAGAATGTTTGGTTTTGTTGTCTCTTTTTTAGTAGAATTCGTGCAGCCAAATCCAGCTATCAAAAGCACTAATACGAGAACCGTGTTGATTAGATTTCGTTTCATTTTATTATAATTTTTTATTTTCTAAGGTATTCGATGGAACTCGCTTATAATGGTCCTCCTTTGTGGCAAAATTTTGAGATGCTCGTTTCATCAAAAAAAATACGCTTTAATACACAGCTATTGTTTACCTATGCTATTTGTTATACAATCCAAATTCGTCTTCATCCAAATGAGCCGGATCGCCTGTTTCCTGAATCAGCGTTTTTAATTCCGTCAACAATTCTTCCTTTTTCTCAGTAAAAGTTTTATTCTCCTCGAGGTTATTTAATTCCCACGGATCTTCCTTTAAATTAAAAAGTTGAGGTGTAACAATTCCCTCTTTACTACTTATTATCAGTTTCCAATCACCTTTTCGAACTGCCCGGTGAGCTCCGCGATCGGATGCTTGACCTTCTTTTTCGCGTTCAACATCGCCAGGCCAGGCGTTGTAACAAAAATGCAATGCATCTCTTACCTTTTCTTTTTCGCCTTTTATAACCGCGGTAATATCTTTAGTTTGTACTGATGTTGGAATCTCTAAATTTGTCAATCCGCATAATGTTGGAAATACATCGTGCAGGTAAACCAGTGCATCTCTTTTTTCATTTTCCGGAATGCCCGGTCCACAAAACACCAACGGAACATTTATGCTGTGTTCGTAAACATTTTGTTTACCGATTAAACCGTGCTGTCCAACTGCCAGTCCGTTATCGCCCGAAAAAACGATGATTGTATTTTCTGCGTTTCCTGATTTATTCAAGGCATCAAGAATTCTTCCTATCTGTACATCGGTTGCCGTAATCATGGCATAATAGTTCGAGATGTGTTTTTTCACTTCGTCCTCCTGACGTGGAAATGCCGCCAATTTTTCATCCCTGATTCTCATGTCGGCAATTGGGAAAGGATGTTCTTTTTTGAAATTTGGTGGTAACTCGATTTGTTCGGGAGGATACATTTTATGAAATTCTTCGGGTGCAGTGCGCGGATCGTGAGGTGCAGTAAATGCAACGTACATTAAAAAAGGTTTCTCTTCAACATTATTCTGCAAAAAATCGATGGCTGCATCAGCAAAAACTTCACTGGAAAATTTCTCATCATCAGCATAGGATTCTGACCAACCTGTAGCAGGTTCAAAATCTTTTACTTTTGTCCCAAAATGTTTAGTCATTCCTCCCAGAAAAACAGCTTTACATTTATCAAAACCACGTTCAAGCCAGTCTGTACCGTTGTGTTGTTTCCCCGTAGCAAATGTTTCGTAACCGTTGGCTTTAAAATATTCAGGAAAAGTCAACAGGTCGCATTTTCCTCTTTCACTTGCCGGAACTGCCCATTGAGCATAAACATTTACAGGAATGTTAAAATAATGTCTTCCAGTCATTAACATGGCACGACTGGGCGAGCAAACAGCACCGTGTGGAGCCCCTAAAATGTAAGAGTTGGTAAATGTAACCCCACTTTTAACCAAACCATCGAGATTTGGTGTTTGCACCGAATCGTGATGTAACTCGCCTATTGTTCCGTAACGTTGATCGTCGGTAAAAAGGAATAAAATATTTGGTTGTTTCTTCTCTTTTTCTGAAACCGGATTACACGCCGAAAATAAATACAACGAAATGAGGGTAATCAGAACAAATTTAACTTGATTCAACATTTAATAAATTCCTTATTCTTTTTTCAGCATTTTACCAACCTCAAGCAATATTTTAATCGATTCTTTGGGCACAACACCGTTTCCATCGGGACCAACATTTAACAGGAAGTTTCCACCATTTCCATTTATATCTTTAAGATTTTTATAAACCACTTCCGGAGATTTCCAATCGGTATCTTTTATCTTAAATCCCCATGAGTCGTTCATTGTATAACAAGCTTCCCAAGAATGTTTTAATGCCTCTCCGGGATGAAACTGTTCAGGTGTTCCAAAATCCTTTTTAAAAATTTTACGCTTCGAAACCCGGTTATTGATAATAATATTTGGTTTCAATTCACGAATGTACTGATACAAATCATTTCCATCTTCCAGCGTCCACCAATTTGTCCAGTCGCCGTCAAACCACAGTATTTCTGTATCGTATTTTGTAATCAATTCTTTGATTTGGTCTTTCATATATTTTACATACTCCGGTTTACGCCCCTCTTTCATGGTAGGTTGCCCCCAGTTTTTCTTCCCTTCATCGTTGGCGGTAATATGTTGAGATGGATGATTCCAGTCAATAATGCTATAATAAGTTCCAAAATGGATGCCTTGTTTTTTGCAGGCTTCTGATAATTCTTTGATAAAATCGCGGCCTTTCATTGGCGAACCTGCAATATCATAATCTGTGTATTTCGAATCCCACAAACAAAAACCTTCGTGATGTTTTGTTGTTATGACAAGGTATTTCATCCCGGCCTTTTTCGCAATTTTTGCAATTTTATTGGCATCGAAATCTTTGGGATTCCAGGTATCAATCAATTTTATGTATTCTTCTTTTGGAATTTTGGCGTTCGATTGAATCCACTCTGCATACCTGCCGGAATCGTCACCTTTATAAATTCCGCCAAGTTGGCTGTATAATCCGAAATGGATAAACATTCCATATTTTGCATCCTTGAACCATTCCATTCTTTGCTCAAAATCTGCTTCAGATTCTTCCAAATAATTTACTTTTCCCTGCGTAAATGCAGAAAATACTGTTAAAAGAAACATGCCAGTTAAAAGAAAATTTTTCATCGGTTTATTTTTTAAATCTATTTTTAATTTATTCTACCATCCACTTCAATTGTTCCCAGGTTTCCGGGCCATCGTTTTTCTGTGGTTTACCTTTTGTACTTCTACCCTCTTTTACATATTTCGATAAAAGCTCCCGGTATTCTTTTACAATCTCCGGATATTTATCCTGAAGGTTATGTTCTTCCGCGATATCATTTTTTAGATTATAAAGCTGAACTTTAGGGAGATTTTCAATTTCTTTTGCGTTTGGTTTCGGGTCACTCCAACCTCCTGAGCCAGGGCAGAAAATAACTTTCCAATCGCCTTTTGAAATTGCAAATGAACCATTAATGGAATGATGCACAACCGCTTCTCTTTTTGTTGCTTTCGATTTTAAATGCAATGCAGGTAAAAAACTGTAACTGTCTTCTGCCTCATCATCCTGAAGTTTAACATCCAGCATATCGGCCAGTGTGGCAAACAAGTCGGTTGTACAAAGCGGCTGATCTGAACTTCCGGGTTTAATTTTCCCAGGCCAACTTACAACATAGGGAACCCGGTGGCCACCTTCAAAAATATCGGCTTTATGTCCGCGAAAAACATAACTGGGATCATGATTTTTTGTCGCCAGTTGCGGAAAATCGGCTTGAGGCGAACATCCGTTATCGCTGGTAAAAATAAGTAAGGTATTATCCTCAATTCCCTGTTCCTGTAATGTTTTTTTTATTTCACCAACCACCCAGTCAACCATTAAAACAAAATCACCATAAGGATTATCAAGTCCACTTTTACCTTTGAAATCATCGGTTGGAAGAATAGGAGTATGAGGTGCAGGCAGCGGGAAATAAAGGAAAAACGGATTCTTTCTATTTGCCTTTTCCCTGATATATCCTATTGCTTTTTTGGTAAGATGTGGAAGTACTTGCTCGTGTTCGAAATCGTCGGAAGTAGGTCCTTCGCGCCAAAATGCCTGACCTCCTTTATTTACTGTATTTTTTGTAGGAATACTGGTTGGTTTACTATTTTCGACCCAAACATACGGAGCCATATC
>CAYZBC010000026.1:0-3360 GCA_964476535.1 uncultured Maribellus sp. | reverse complement strand
GTAAACATAACGCCTTCAGAAGCCAGTTTATCAATAATCGGCGTAATAATTTTTGAATTTTCGTTAAAACACGACACATCGCCGTAACCCAAATCGTCGGCCAGAATAAAAATAACGTTTGGTTTATCACTCATTTTCTCTTTTCCAAATGAGCAAAAAAACAGCAAGGTCAGAAGAAGAATTATTGGAGACAAAAGCCATTTCAATTTCATAATTATATGTATTAAGTTTTTTGTAACGAAATAAATGATAAAATTGAGCCAAAAATACAAATCATAAAACCATTACCATCCTGATTCATCCTTCTTTTATTCTTTTAATGAACTACCCCGGGGCAGAGCCCACTAGGTATCAAAAAAGAGTCAGTTGACCTTGATGCACCTTTTTGTATTCTTTTTGTTGTCGTTGTGACTCAACATATTTTCGTATTACTTCTTCATTTGCATATTACCCAACTGTATTGAAATAATATCCACTCGTCCAAAAATTACCGCCCCACAATTTTAATTGAATTTCCTGATGCTTTTGAAACAATTGCTTTGCAGTTATACTTTTTATCGTTCTCGCTATTTCAAATACAGATACATTAAACGCTGTTCCCAATACCTTCACCGAGAGGCTGGATGTTTTTACGATAAATGGCTTATCTTTATTTCCACATCAAAAAAAGCTTCACCAACCAAATATACTTCCCGGGTTTTATCCACAAATTTTGGAGAAACGATTTTCTCTTTCGCCTTTAAAACTTTCATGGCTTATCAACCTCTTTTTTATCTAAGCCTGAAACTTCGGCTATTTAACCTGCTTTCAAAGGTTTGCCATCCGTATTCATTCTTAATTTTAATATAATTCAACCACCAACCTATTAAGTTATTCTTTACAAATCCCTTCCAGTTTAAATCTTTACTGTTCAATCGGTAAATTAATATTATCAGTTCAATGGTCTCTTTTTTTAGACTTTCGCCAACCGTATATTTATATTCCTTTGTAAAATCCTTAGTGAAACGAAACATTTCGAGTAGCAAATCATACGTTGTTTTGTAAAACGGTAATTCATTAAAATATGCCATTTTTTAAAAATAGTCGACCGCTTCGCGGTAAATACCCAATAAATCAAATATTCAAATGATCAACCTCACTTCGTTCGCTAATCCCTGACACAACGAACACTAAACCCGTAAGGCTTGTAGCTGCTGCGCCGGTGTACGTCGGTGTAATCGTAACCCAGGTACCGACTCCCTGCGTCAGAAGGATTGTGCTCAGTAGAACTCCACCAGTTACCGGAGTAGCCAATGCCAAGGAAATTACGATAGTAATGCTTATAACCGCCCGGAAGACCCGAAAACCCGTAATCATCTGTTCCGTTGCCGACCGGATTCCAACCACTTGTTGTTTTAAGTGAAGTTCCTTCAGTACCCGAGTGCCCATTCGCAGTCAGATAATCTTCCAATTCTGTCCACTCGGCATCACTTGGTAGATGCCATCCACTTGGGCAGGCACTTAAAGCTGCCGGCCAGTTGTATAATACCCCATAAGTTGAATAATTAGAGTTATCTTTTGCTACCGAAACAACATTACCTTCATAACCAGATACATAACAATATGGATTTGTAAGTGATGCAATGCCCGAGGGGCTAACCGAAGGCAGGTATGCCAGGTTTTCTGCCATCCAAACCTGGTTGCCAATTCTTACCCAATTGTATGTATTCCCATCGCGGGCATCAACAAAGGTGCCACTAGTGGGATTTACCTGAATACTGCTTGATATTTGTATTGAGCTACTAATGTCTATGGCTTTATCACCGTTTTCATTGATAATGCCACCGGCACCAATAGTTAAAACAAATCCATCGGCACAACTAAACGAAGCACCTGAGTTTATGGTTAAACTACGACAAGTATAGTTTTGATTAACGACCAAAGTAGCTCCGGCTGCCAGTATAATGTCGGCAAAAGGAGTAGTTGGTACAGCACCACTCCATTTTGTGCCGTCATCAAAATCACCATTACCAGTGAAGGTTTCCTGAGAAAGGCACGGATTTAAACAATAAAAAAATAGTATTGCGAATAATGAAGAAAAGGTTTTGATTGACATAATTCTGTAATATTTGGTTTTTGACTTTTGGAATAAACATACTAATTTACAAATTTATATCGTTTCCACCATCTTTTTCTTTATGGTTATATGAACAATTCTTTCGCGCACGCATAAAGGTTACAAAAAAAACTTTGTTGATAGAAATAAAAACAAACGAAAAAAGCATATTCCCTCATGCTGAAATTTTTATGGGTTACTTATCATTCTAAACTACAAAAAAAATAACAAATTGTAGAATTTCATTTATTTCATAAACAACCGTTCAATTTCATCATAAATAATACTATCGGCTTCCTGCATTTGCCTCATCAATTTTAAATATCGCTTGGTAGGTTTTCCATTATAATGGGTTTTGAAATATTTTTTATAACGCTGTTCAAACAGGTTGTCAAGTTTGAAACAACTTCCGTAAAATCCAAACAACTTTCTATTCTTTTAACTCTAAGTTTGCGATTCGTATATGTTGGATAAACCGTTTGAAATTCTTATAAACTTTATTCAAACATACAACAAAACAAACACTAACTTAGTATCAATAAAAAAGCCCTAATTAAAGGGCTTTCAATACGTTTAGTACTATTTAATAACTGAATACCTTTCAGAAATAACCTTCCAGTCCAGAATTTTCCAAAAATCTTCAATGTATTTTGGGCGAGCATTCTTTTTGTCGATGTAATAAGCATGTTCCCAAACATCGCACGTTAAAATAGGTTTTTTATTAATTTTTAAAGGGTTGCCGGCATTGCTGGTTTGTATAATTTCCAATTCGCCATCTTCAGCCACAACCAACCATGCCCAACCTGAGCCAAACAAAGTTGCGGCCGCTTTCGAGAATTGTTCTTTAAACGCTTCAACTGAACCAAACTTAGCTTCAATGTCTGCTTGCAATTCATCTTTTGGTTCATCGCAACCATCGGCACTAAATTGTGTAAAGTAAAAAGTGTGGTTCCAAACTTGCGCTCCATTATTAAAAATACCACCATCTGTCTTTATAATAATTTCTTCCAAAGTCGCATTTTCAAATTCAGTTCCTTTTATCAGATTATTTACGTTATTTACATATGCCTGATGATGTTTCCCATAATGAAAGTCCAATGTTTTTTCGCTGATAAACGGTTCCAATGCATTTTTTGCATAAGGTAGTTTAGGTAATTCGAATGCCATAATTTTTCAATTTAAGTGAATAATTTCAATTTGATTTTTTATAAAATTAGAACATTTATAATTGAAAAAGGATTAAACAGAGGGTTAATTTGAAATGA
>CAYZBC010000025.1:25820-30062 GCA_964476535.1 uncultured Maribellus sp. | reverse complement strand
AAAAATAATTGTCAGCTACAGTTTTAAGTATGTATATATGAATATATTTGTCGCTCAATACTAATTGAACATTTGATTGTTTTAGCTAAAGCTATCCTGCAAATAAGTAAAAAATATAAATTGATGTATAAAAGTATATTTATTGTAGTTGTTATTGTTATTGCTTCACTGGTTTTAGTAAATGTTTTCCATCAGGATGAGGTTTACAATTTGAAGTTAGAATTGCTGAAGCAAGAGTATGCATTTAAACCGGTTCCTTCGATAAATCATCACAAGCTTCCTGAATTACAAAATGAATTTAATACTCCTCAGGAAGTAACTGAAGCATGTATTTCATGTCATACCGAAACACACAAAGAAATTATGGCATCGTCGCATTGGAATTGGGAGCGACTTTCTTATGTGAAAGGCGAAGGGGTGTCATCATCGGGTAAAAAGAATGTTCTGAATAATTTTTGTATCGGTTCAAATTCAAACGAAAAAGCATGTGCCAAGTGTCATATTGGTTTTGGGATGGATAACAATCATTACGATTTTGGCAATGCGCGTAATGTGGACTGTATGGTATGTCATGACAACAGCGAAGACTATTTAAAGGGAGCGTCAATGGCAGGTTACCCAGATAGAATGGTTAATTTAAAAAGTGTTGCTCAAAGTGTCGGCAGACCACAAAAAAGCAATTGCGGGTCGTGCCACTTTTTTAGTGGTGGTGGAAACAATGTTAAACACGGCGATCTTGAAGTAGCACAATTGGCATGTGATAGAGATGTTGATGTTCACATGGCAGCAAACGGAATGAACATGGAATGTGTTGATTGTCATACAGCAGAAAATCATCAGATTAAAGGAAAACTTTATTCTGTTTCAACAAGCAACATAAACCGAGCTACTTGCGAAGATTGCCACACAAATACTCCACATTTTAGTAAAGTTTTAAATCGTCATGGTTCCAAGGTTTCGTGCCAGGCTTGCCATATTCCTGAGTATGCAAAAGTGAATTCAACAAAAATGGCCTGGCTCTGGTCGGATGCAGGTAAGCTGAAAGATGGAAATCCTTATTTTGAAGAAGATTCGCTGGGGAATCATAATTATATGTCGATAAAAGGTTCGTTTATTTGGGAGCGAAATGTTAAACCCGATTATGTTTGGTTTAATGGAACCGCCAGACAATATAAGTTGGGCGATAGTATCACCTCAGTTCCAGTACAAATCAATACACTTTTTGGTTCTTATGAAGACAAGGATTCGAAAATTATTCCTGTAAAAGTACATGTTGGAGACCAAATTTACGATACAGAATATATGCGTTTAATTCAGCCTCTATTATATGCTGAAAATAAAGGAGATAGTGCTTACTGGAAAGATTTTGACTGGCAGGCCGCAGCCACAGCCGGAATGAAAAGTGCTGGTTTGCCGTACAGCGGTAAATACGATTTTATTAAAACGCAAATGTATTGGCCAATAAATCATATGGTATCACCAAAAGAACAAGCGGTTTCGTGCGTTGAATGTCATACCCGTGAAAATGGACGATTAGCCAAATTGACTGGTTTTTATGTGCCTGGTCGCGATGCAAATAAATTTTTGGATAAGTGGGGTTTGTGGTTATTTATCCTAACCGTTTTAGGTGTGTTCGGGCATGCATTAATTCGTGTCGGTTCAAATATCTATTTTAACAAATACGACAAGCAGGTGATTGAATATAGCGGTCAGGATTTGTCGGATGATTTAGATAAATAATATTCAAGATTATGAGTAAAGTATATATTTATAAAGGCTTCGAGAGGTTTTGGCATTGGACACAAGCCTCGCTGATAATGTTTTTGGCAGTAACCGGTTTTGAGGTCCATGGTAGTTTCAATATTTTTGGGTTCGAAAAAGCGGCGCAGTTTCACCGCGTTGCTTCGTGGATGCTTATAGGGCTAATTATTTTTGCTATTTTTTGGCACTTTACTACCGGCGAATGGAAACAGTATATTCCAACCACAAAAAAACTGAAAGACCAGGTTATGTATTATTTGGTCGGAATCTTTAAAGGGGAACATCATCCTACCGTAAAAACAAAACTTCGTAAGTTGAATCCGCTTCAGCGCCTGGTTTATTTATTTTTCAAATTGTTGTTAATTCCGATGACGGTTATTTCCGGAATATTTTACATGCTCTACAAAACCATCGACCAAAATAATTTGGTGGTAGTTGAAGATTACCCACTGGAAAATATTGCTTTTTGGCACACGCTCGGAGCCATTCTTTTAATGGTGTTTTTGGTGGTACATGTATACATGACTACTACTGGTGAAACTCCGACTTCAAATATTAATGCTATGATTACGGGATACGAAGAATTAGATGACGAACATGACGAAGACGAAATAAACGAAAAATAAGATGAAGACAAAATCATATATGAATCCGTATTTAGCCGGTTTTTTGCTTGGACTTGTTTTGCTCGGAACAATTTATGTAACAGGCCGCGGTTTAGGAGCCAGTGGTGCTTTAAAAAGTGTCGCCTTAAGTTCTATTGCAGAGCTTGCTCCTCAACACATTGACAACACACCTTACTTAAAATCATATTCCGAGTCGCATTCGGGAGGACCACTAAAAGATTGGCTGGTTTTTGAGGTTATTGGTGTAATTATTGGTGCTTTTTTCTCTGGTGTTTTATCCGGGCGGGTTGGATTGAAACTAGAACGTGGCCCCAGAATTACCAACGTCACTAGAATAGTAGCTGCGATAATAGGTGGATTTTTATTTGGACTTGGCTCGCAACTCGGACGAGGTTGCACAAGCGGATCGGCATTGAGCGGAATGGGAGTAATGTCGTTTGGAGGAATTATTACCATGCTGGCAATTTTTGGTTCGGCTTATGCTCTGGCGTACTTTTTTAGAAAACTTTGGTTAAAATAATTTTACAATGGGACCTTTAGTACCTTTTATTATTAGCAACGAATTTAGTCTTATTATTGCCCTTTTGGCAGGTATTGGATTTGGTTTTGCTTTGGAACAGGCCGGTTTTTCGTCGACAAAAAAGTTGGTTGGTTTGTTTTATGGATACGATTTTACAGTATTAAAAGTGTTTTTTACAGCCGGAGTAACCGCGATGATTGGTGTCCTGCTATTTGCCCACTGGGGAATACTCGATTTGAGTATGATATATATTAATCCAACATTTTTATGGTCTGCTTTGGTTGGAGGGGCAGTAATGGGAGTTGGTTTTATTATTGGTGGTTTCTGTCCCGGAACAAGTATTTGTGCTGCGGCCATTGGTAAACTCGATGGTATGGCATTTGTTTTGGGCTCTCTGTTAGGGATTGTTGCATTTGCTGAAGGTTTTCCTATTTTTGGAAAACTATATTACGCTGAGGACTGGGGACCCGTATTGATGAATGAAAAATTAGGTATGTCGAAAATCGCATTTGGATTTGCGCTTACTACAGTAGCTTTTATGGCTTTTTATATTACCCACAAAATAGAAAACAAAGTAAATAAGTACCAAGCCAGTTTCTCAAGGAAAAAACTGATTACTTATGGCACTGGAATTGGTCTTGCATTTTTTGTTTTGGCGATAGTTTTATTCACTCCTTCGAAAGAGGAAATGATACAAAACAGAATTTCCAATGCAGAGAGACAACACACATGCACATTCAAAGAAATTTCTGCCGACCAACTTGCTTTTGAAATTGCTAACAACTATTATAAAATAAATGTGATTGATGTGCGATCGAAGCCTGAATTTAATGCCTATCATATTCCCTTAGCAATAAATATTCCTTTTAATGAATTACCAAATAGAGAATGGCGAAAGATTCTTAATCAGAAACTGAAGACTAATTATTTTTATGCCGACAACGATACTCTGGCTAAAAAGTCGTGTTTGTGGGCAAAATACATTGGCAAATCTGACAATTTTATATTAAAAGAATCATCAACCGATTTTAATAAATTATTTTCCTCCAATGTAGAAACACCTGTAAATGCTTCAAAAGATGAATTTAATACTTATTACTACCGAAAAAAACTAACAAAAGAAATGAATGCCTTGAATGAGGTATTTAAGAATATGTCGCAACCGGTAAAAGCAAAAGAAGTAAAAATTAAAGGAGGTTGCAGTTAGATGAATATCAACTATTTTTATCTATAAAAATTGAATCTTCGAAAGATACGTATGTAAACAGCAGATAAACAGCAATATACATTATTCATAAAGAATGAATATTACATTTCAGGCTGCTTCACAAGAAA
>CAYZBC010000025.1:0-25720 GCA_964476535.1 uncultured Maribellus sp. | reverse complement strand
TCGTAATCTTTGTTTATTAATAAATCGGCTTTGGGTTTGAGTTCAACCATATTCCGATGTTCCATTTCCAACACTTGAAAACGGAAATCATCATTCTCCTCTTTTCCTCGAAATCCCCTGTTTAACTTAGTTTCGTGATAAGTAAGATTGATATATATTCTAAGGTCAATATCTTTTATTTTAATGGCATAAAGACCGTCAACAACTAAAATATCGATGTCAGAAAACTTGGTAATTAACTTATCCGTTTGTTTTGAAACAATATCAACGCAAGGCATCAGTGCTTCGCGACCCTCTTTAAATTCTTTAATATTTCGGTTTAATAATTTCCAATCGTATTCTTTAAACCCAACTTTGTCAACACCATTCTTTTTTCTCCAAGCCATTCGTTCATTTGGAGGAATTCTATAATAATTGTCAGTATGTAGAATTTTTACCCGCATACCTTCTTTTTTCAGCAACAAAGCCAAAGAGTGTGATAGTTCAGATTTTCCAGCGCCAGACTCCCCTGAAATAGCTACAATAAATCTGTATCCTTTCTTTTTTGAATTTCTTTTTTCGAGGAGATATTTATAAAGAGAATCGGCAGCCTTTTTATGTAAATCGGTTATTAACAGTACGTCACCTAGCATCTAAATTTGAATTTTTCAGTTAATAAATCAATACTATTTGTTTATTGGTCGGTAAAAGTATTTTTTTATTTTTAAACTCAATCTCAACTTCACCTAATAATTTACTTTCCACCTCAATTTTTAATTGATCTTGACTTAGCTCAATTAAATAGATATTGTTTTTGAAACCAAATTTAAATTTTAACAAATCCCAGTTTTTGGGTAATAAAGGATTTATTTCAAGATAATCTTTTTTCAGGTTAATTCCCGCAAAGGTGGTTATTACCATTAATACGGTACCTCCCATTACTCCAGCATGAATACCTTCTGCAGTTGTACCTCCCTGAATATCCGTAAAATCACTTTCGAGTGCTTCAAAATAAAGCTTGTTACCCTCTTCTTTATTTCCAAACAAATTTGCCAAATAGGCGTGCACTACCCTACTCAAAGTAGAACCATGAGAGGTTCTCTCCAAATAATAATTATAATTTCTAACCAGATAATCTGTGGGGATCTTCAATCCTGTATTTTTCAGGATACTGCTGACATCTTCTTCGTCGATGTTGTAAAATGTCATTAAGGTATCGGCCTGTTTTGCCAGTTTATAATCATCAGGTGATTTCCCTTCTGCCTTTAAAATCCGATCGAGCCGGTAAATATTTTCATATTTTTCACGGTAGGCATCCCAGTCCAGTTCTTTCAAACCAAAATAACCATCAAACTGTTCAATTACACCGTCTTCAGAAACAGGGATATTCAAATTTTTTTCAATATTTTCCCAAGCCTCAACTTCCTCCCTTTCGAGTTTAATTTTTGAACTTATTTTTTCTTTTGAATTTTCCGGTAGCTTCTCTAAAATTTCGGCAGCTTTTACAAACAACCAGGCCACCATAATATTAGTGTACGCATTGTCTTTTACTCCACCTCCCGGGCTGGCTTTATGTTCTTCGTGGAATTCGTCAGGACCCATAACTTTTGAAATACTAAAACGTCCTGTCGATTCATCTTCTACGCATTTGCTTGCCCAAAAACGACAAATTTCCAAGAACATTTCGGCACCACTTTCTTCCATAAAACCGGTATCGTTTGTAACCTGAAAATAATACCAGGTGTTGTACGCAATGGCAATTGAAATATGACGTTGCAGCGAGCTATAATCATCTCCCCATTTACCCGAAATCGGATTTATATGCACTGTCTGTGTTTCCTCGCGGCCATCACTTCCACTTTGCCATGGAAACATTGCGCCCCGATATCCAAACTCTTTTGCATATTCACGTGCTTTGTCAATCCGGCGGTAACGGTAGTTTAATATTGATTTTGCTACTTCAGGGAAAAACAGGTCGTAAATTGGCATAATGTAAAGTTCATCCCAAAAAATATGTCCTCGGTAGGCTTCCCCATGTAATCCGCGAGCAGCAATCCCAGCATCAATATTTACATTGTTTGGCGATGCGACTACCATTAGATGATATAAATGCAGCCGGATAAGCATTTGCGATTTGGAATCTCCTTCAATTTGAATGTCAATTTTGTCCCATATTTTTTTCCATGCAAGTTCACTTTCTCTTAAAACAGAATTGAATGAATCTGCTTGTTTTAAAGCAGTAATACTACTTTCAAAAGGATTTTCTACATCATCTTTTTTCGATGTAAAAATAGAACCGACCTTTTCAATGGTCAACTCATCATTCTCATCTAAATTAGTTTTAAAACCAAAAGAAATTTCACCCGAAATAGTCTTACATTTAATTCCTGCTTCAAAAACATCCCCGTTTTTTAATACTCTATGTTTTATAGCTTCGGCAATCTCAATTTCTGATTTAATTGTTTCAATAACCAACCAGTTTATATCACCATCAGTGCCCTGATTTAACGGTTCAATTTGTTTTTGGTTCAGCGCTCGATATCTGGCAACTCCATCGTTTATTATATTCCCGTTTAAAACCGATTGAATTTCAATTATCGCAGAATAATTTAAAGGTTTTAATACGTATTGAAGTGCAACGATATGAGGATTAGCCATACTTGCAATTCTTTTGCTGACAATCAAGGTTTCTCTTCCCTTATGATCCTTAACATGCAATTCAGTGTACAAAACCCCGTTTGAAAAATTCAAATTTCGGTCTATTAAAATAATTTTGGTTTTGTTTATATCGAACCAGTTTTCACCTTCAATTCTGAAATTAATAAAAAGCCAGTTTGGAATATTTACCAAGTCTTCGTTTTCAACGTCTCTGTCAGCAACTTTTGAAATGACGCGATTGTATAATCCTGCCACATATGTTCCCGGATAATTTATTTCGCTAATGGTTGTTCCTTCTAACGCGCCCCGGGATCCAAGATATCCATTACCAATTGTTAGAAGTGATTCACGCGATTTTTCTTTTTTTTGGTCATAATCGTTGTATTCCAACGACCATGGATTGTATTTTTCGGGTTTTGTTTTTAATGTCATGTAATTGGTTAACGGTTATTAATTGAAATCTTCGAATATTTTATTAAGTCCTTCCAAACCGCCGATTTCTTCCAAATCTTCAACAACAATATTTGCACCCGCTTCCTTAAGTTCCTTGATGTTATTTTCGCGGGCAATACCAATTGTTAAACCAAAGTTTCCTTTCACTCCTGCCTGCACACCCGAAACAGCATCTTCAACAACGATAGAATTTGAATAATCAGCTTTAACAATATCGCATGCTGTGGTAAAAATATCGGGTTCTGGTTTTCCATGCAATCTCATTTCAGCAGAAACAACTCCGTCAACCCGGGCTTCAAAAACATCTAATAAATCTACCCTTTCCAATACTGGTTTGCAGTTTTTGCTCGACGATGCAACACCTAATTTTATACCTGCTGCTTTCAATCCATTTATTAGTTCAACGGTTGAAGGGTATACTTCAACACCTTCCTGATCCAGCACAATGTTAAAAGCATCATTTTTACTGTTTCCCAATCCACAACAGGTTTCTTTCCCCGGTGTATCAGATGGATCGCCAAACGGGATATCAATTCCGCGTGATTCCAAAAATGCTGCAACACCTTTATAACGTGGTTTTCCGTCAACAAAAGGAAGATAATCACCGGCATGAGTAAATTCTACAAATATTTCATCGTGTTCAACTTCCCTTTTTCTGAGATATTCATCGAACATTTTTTTCCAGGCTGCTGCATGGGTAAGAGCAGTTTTGGTAATTACTCCGTCCATATCAAAGATTACGGCTTCAAAGGATAATTTTTTGGTCATAATATATAGTTCTTTTTGCTCCAACAAATGAAAAGTATAACTGTTTACAAGTTTATTAACATTTAAAACAATTATTTGATTGAAGCTCTTATATTGGCTATATTACAATAATTTCAGTTGAAATGGAAGGAAAAGGTATGATGATTTGTAATATTTTAATTATAAGTTATTGTGCAAAAAACTATAGATCAGCACGATGAAACGATTATTTATGATTTCAAACCGATTGCCTCTTCAGGTTATCGATGACAATAATGAAAGAAAATTAGTTCCGGTATCAGATGGTTTTGATTCAGGATTAAAAAGATTTTACGAAATTTATGATACCAAATGGATTGGAAGAACCGGAGTTAATATTAACGAAATAAGCGAAAATGAAAAACAGGATATTGACGATAAATTCAGAGCAGAAAACTGTATCCCTATTTATCTGGATCAGCAATTAAAAGCTGAATTTATAGAAGGATTTTGTGATAATACAATCTGGCCACTTTTTAACTATTTCACACAAAATTCCCGTTATAATCCAATCAATTGGGATGCTTATCAAAAGGTGACTCAACAATATGCAGATGTAATTTTGAAATACATAAACGAGGATGATATTTTATGGATTCATGATTACCATTTGATGTTGCTTCCCCGGCTGATTCGCGAAAAATTCCCTAATATTTCGATTGGTTATTTTCAACACATTCCATTTCCATCGTTCGAAGTATTCAGGCTGTTGCCTTGGCGGGTGGAATTGCTTGAGGGAATTTTAGGTGCTGATTTGATAGGATTTCATACTTATGATTACCAACGTCATTTTATGAGTTGTGTTAGAAGGTTACTTGGTTACGAAACGTTTTTTAACCGTATCAGGTTAGACGAAAGAATTGTAAAAATTGATGCATTTCCCAAAGGTATTGATTATGATTATTTTAATGAAACAGCAAAAAATATAAAGAAAAACATTGGTATTGAAAACTCTAATATCCATGAGGAGCTTAACGAGTATTTGCATATAAGTAAAAACCGGAAGATTATTCTGTCAATCGACAGACTTGATTATACCAAGGGAATTCCTGACCGGATTAAAGCATTTGAACTATTTCTGAAAACTTATCCGGAATACATCGAAAAAGTCAGTCTCTTTTTATTTGTTAAACCTTCCCGTGAGAATGTTGCAGATTATATCGATTTAAAAAAACAAATGGATGAATTGGTTGGATCGATAAATGGAATGTACGGAACTATTGGTTGGATGCCGATTTGGTATTTTTATAAGAAACTGGACAGGATAGAAATGATTGAATTGTATAATGCTGCCGATGTAGCACTAATAACTCCAACAAGAGATGGATTAAACCTTAATGCTAAAGAGTATATTGCCTGTAAAACCGATAAAACAGGGGTACTGATTTTAAGTGAAATGGCAGGTGCTGCTAAAGAACTGGGCGAATCTTTAATTGTTAACCCAAATAACCGAATTGAAGTTGCCGAAGCCATTCATCAGGCGATGAACATGCCTGAATCTGAACAAATTGAAAGAAACTCTATTCTTCAAAAAAGATTGCTCATTTATAATGAAGAACGTTGGGCCAACGATTTTATAAAGGGATTATTGGAAGTTAAGCAACTTCAGGAATCAAGCTACACGCGAAAAGTAACCAGTCGTGTAATAAATACTTTGGTTGAAAAATATAAAACTGCAAAGAAAAGGATAATTTTTCTCGATTATGATGGCACTTTAACCGGATTCCACAAAGATCCTCAAATGGCTATGCCCGACAAGGAACTTTATTCTATCATGAAAAATCTTACCTCGTCAAAAAATAATACCATTGTAGTAATTAGTGGTCGGGATAAAGAGACACTTTCTAAATGGTTTGACAGATATGATAACCAGTTGGCATTTATTGCTGAGCACGGCGTTTGGAATAAAAATCCCGGGGCAGAATGGAGTACGAACAATCATATTGAAAAAGATTGGATGGAAATTATTGAACCGGTTTTACAAAATTTTGTTGACCGAACTCCTAGGGCTTTTGTGGAATATAAGAATTACTCCCTGGTTTGGCATTATCGCGATGCTGATCCTGACATGGGACAGCAGCGTGCCTGGGAGTTAAAAGACGATTTGAAAAGTTACATTGCCAACCTTAACCTAGAAATAATGGACGGCGATAAAGTAATTGAAATTAAAAATGCCGGTATTAATAAAGGTATTGCAGCAATAGGAAAGATAGGCGATAAAAAATTTGATTTCATTCTTGCCATTGGTGACGACTGGACAGATGAGTACACTTTTAATTCTCTTCCTGAAACAGCATACACAATAAAGGTTGGTACAAAAACAACAGCTGCAAATTACTATATAAATGATGTTCAGAGTGTACGCGAACTTTTAAAACAACTCGAAGAATAAATTTGAATTATATATCGTGGTATATTTAAAAATACCAAAATAGAAATAAAAGTCTGTCTCGAGAATCGGGACAGACTTTTTATTGATCTGTTGCCATTTATCCCAAATTCACAATAGAAATTCAATATTTGCGATGAACACCAAAAACTTATTTCCAAATTGAAATTTAACTTACTTCACCTCCTTTGATTTCAAAATTAGGACCAAGGCATGAAAACCAAATGATATTTTCAGCCTCAGGAAAACAAGTAATAACCAATTGAGAATAAAAAACGTAACTAATCCGACAAATGAAGTTAACTAAAATAAATTCCTAATTTCGCGGTTGTAATTATAAAATTGAATTATGCGGATCGTACTATTATTACTTTTATTCATTCCCTTTTTTACATTCTCTCAAATCAATCAAACCGATTCAAATGGGTTACGTCAAGGGCTTTGGCAAAAACAACAAGCCAACGGAAAGTTATTGTATGAAGGCAATTTTAAAGATGGAAAACCCGTGGACGAATGGAAACGATTTCATGAAGGAGGCCAGGTAAAAGCAATTATTAATTACAAACAAAATTCTGTTTCTGCATTCACACAACTATTTGACAAATTGGGAAAAAAGGTTGCTGAAGGAAACTACGTAAATCAAAAAAAGGAAGGAAACTGGATTTATTTTTCGGAAAATAGAAAAGTTGCAGAAGAACAATTTCAAAACGATTTAAAAAATGGAACCTCTTTCAAATATTACGAAACAGGGGAATTAATGGAGGAATTTGAGTGGAAGGAAGGAAATCAGGATGGCAAATATCAGATTTTTTATAAATCGGGACAAGCCTATTTACAATGCAAAATGAGACAAAATCAGCGCCACGGTTTGTGTTTGATTCATTCTCAGAATGGCAAGCTGGAAATAGAAGCCAATTACAATAACAATCTCCGGCATGGCGAATGGAAATATTACAATACAAATGGCGAATTTCAGTATTCATTAATGTACAACAACGGAGAAATACTAAATCCGGAAGTTCGCGACAGTATTGCAAACCAAAAATTGCTTAATTTTGAAAAAGGGAAAGAGAATATTACCGACCCGGAGAAATTTATGGAAGACCCTACGGAATATATGCAAAAAATGAAAATCTATCAGTAAAAGTTATTGATAATTATTAATTTGGCTTGATCTTAAATTCAGAATAAAACTGGACGAAAATGAATAAAAATATATTTCTATTTTTTGCACTTATTTTAATTATTCAGACTTTTCAAACAAAAGCACAAGGTTATTATTGGGTTTCATTTACCGACAAAAACAACTCTGAATTTTCATTATCAAATCCCGCTGAATACCTTTCCGAACGTGCCATCGATCGCCGGGCAAAACAAAATATTCCCATCGACTCACTCGATTTACCCGTCAATTCAAATTACATCGATTCGGTTATAAGTGTAGGAGCCGAGCTTGTTCATTCCTCGAAATGGTTGAACGGAATAACGGTAAAAGTTGAAATGGAAAATTTTCAATCCGAAGTTTCCAAATTCTCCTTTATTAGTAAGGCTCAATTTACAAAACCTTTGAATACGACAAAAAGCGCAATCAATAAATTTTATGAATTTTCGGGTAAAGAAAACGAACCAATTGACACATCACTTTATGGACCATCGCGTTATCAAACCGGATTAATGAACGGACAATTTCTACATCAGAATTTTAACGGGCAAGGAATGCAAATTGCCATTTTAGATGGTGGTTTTTTAAATGCTGATAAATATTTTGCATTCGATAGTTTATGGGCAAATAATCAGATTTTGGGAACCAAGGATTTTGTGAATCCCGACGTTGATTTTTTTAATACGCACTACCACGGGATGAGCGTACTTTCCTGCATTGCAGGAAACGTGCCGGGACAATTAATTGGAACAGCCAGAAAAGCGTCCTTTTGGTTATTACGTACAGAAGATACCAATTCGGAATATTTAATAGAGGAAGACAATTGGGTAGTAGGAGCAGAATTTGCTGACAGTGCAGGGATCGATGTAATTAATTCGTCGTTGGGATATTATCAGTTTGATGACCCAACAATGGATCATACTTACGCTGATATGGATGGAAAAACTACCCGGATTACAAAAGGAGCAAACATTGCCGCTTCGCGTGGAATGTTAATCTTTACAAGTGCCGGAAACGAAGGGAATGATCCATGGAAATACATTATTGCACCTTCCGATGGCGACAATGTAATTGGGGTTGGTGCATGCAATTGGGCTGGATACGCTGCTAATTTTACTTCTTATGGCCCTGCCTCGGATGGTGATATAAAACCTAATGTTTCTGCTGTTGGATATAATACTTTTTTGCAACTAAGCAATGGAACTCTGGGCTCTGCAAGCGGCACCTCCTTTTCTTCACCGGTAATGGCCGGAATGGCTGCTTGTTTGTGGCAAGCGGTACCAAATACAACGGCTGTGGAAGTGAAACAAGCAATAGAATTAAGTGCAAATTTATACGATGAACCCGATTCATTGTTGGGTTATGGAATTCCAGATTTTCAAATGGCTTTTATCTATTTGTTAAATCAAACTACACCGTTACAGGAAATAGCAAATCAATGGTTGGTTTATCCAAATCCTGTAGAAAATTACCTTATCCTTCAACAAAAAAGTAATCGCATTGAAGAAGAAATTGAGATTGAAATTTATTCAATGGATGGTCGATTAATTAATAAATGGGTAAAACCGGGAGCTCCAAAAATATTCTTGACTGGGTTACAATCGTTGCCTCCCGGTATTTTATTGTTGAAAATAAATTCTAACAACTCCTCAGAAACAATAAAAATATACAAACATCGCTAACCGATGAATCAAAAATTCACACTTTCTCAGTTAAACGACTCGATTAAAGATGCATTATTAGATGCATTTCCAACCACGGTTTGGGTGGTTGCCGAAGTAAGTGAATTAAAAGAAAACCGGAGCGGACATTGTTATCTCGAGTTAATTGAAAAGGAAGGAAACAGTATTGTAGCGCGCTCGAGGGCAACAATCTGGTCTTATACTTTCCGCATGTTAAAACCCTATTTTGAAACTACTACCGGGCAAAGTTTTACCGAAGGAATTAAAATTTTGGTTCAGGTTACAGTTGATTACCATTCGGCGTACGGATTGAGCTTGAACATAAAAGACATAGACCCTACTTACACGGCTGGAGATTTTGCTTTGCAACGAAAAGAGATAATAAATCGTTTGCAGACCGAAGGTATTTTCGATATGAACAAGGAATTAGAATTGCCTTTGGTTCCTCAAAAAATTGCAATTATTTCTTCGGCTACCGCTGCTGGATTTCTAGATTTTATGACTCAGTTGGAATCAAACAAATACGGATTTAAATTTTATACTAAATTATTTGAGGCAACCATGCAGGGAGCAGATTCTGTGCCCTCGATTATACATGCCCTGGAACGGATTTTTAGATACGACGATTTTTTTGATTCAGTGGTAATTATCCGCGGCGGCGGTGCGAGTGCAGATTTGGCTAGTTTTGATAATTACGATTTGGCATTTAATATCACCCAGTTTTCGTTGCCCGTTATTACCGGAATTGGTCACGAAAAAGACGATACCATTATCGATTTAGTGGCACACACACGTATGAAAACGCCAACTGCTGTGGCTGAATTTTTAATAACTGGTGTTGTCCGTTTTTACGAGCAGTTGGTGGAAATGGAAAATGAAGTAATTCAAATTACCCGAAATACTGTTGACTTTCAGCAAAATAAACTGAAACGAATTGCCGAAAGCGTAAATTATTCAGCATCGAAATTTGTAAACGAGAAACAAGTTAGTCTCACAAAAAAAGGGAACGAATTGCAGCAAAATGTAAATCAGTTTTCATTCAAAAAAAAATACGAAATAAACAACTTGAAACACAATTTAGAATCTGCAGTTTCTTTGTGGTTCGTGGAAACCAAAAACAGAATAGAACTGAAACGCAGAGTTTTAAAACGTGTGGTTGGCGAATCGCTTTTAAAGGAAAATGTCAACCTCATCCATTTTAAAGATTTAATTACAAGCGAATCGAAACGAATAATTTTCAAAGAGCAGGAAAAAATTCATATGAATGAAAATACGGTGCGTTTGCTTAATCCTAAAAATGTTTTAAAACGCGGATATTCGTTAACTTTGAAAGACGGAAAGGTTGTGAAATCGACAACACAATTACAGTTGAACGAGGAGATTGAAACCCAATTTGCTGATGGAAAAATAAAAAGTAAAATCACAAAAAAAGTTTAAAATGACAACTAAAAAAGTGTCGTACAACGAGGCGATGACAGAAATAGAAGAGATTCTTGAAAAAATTGAAAACGAAGAGTTGGATGTGGATGAGCTGGCAGAAAAGGTAAAAAGGGTTTCGGTGCTGTTGAAAATTTGTAAAGATAAATTACACAAAACCAACGAACAGGTAGAACAGGTTTTAAAAGAAATGGAAAATTAGAAAATTTAATTTTCAAAACAAAAATAACTATGACAAATAAAAATGGACTTGTGTTGGTTTACACCGGCACCGATGTAATTATTGCACAAATTAAATATGAATTGGAATTGAAGGGAATTAACTCTATTGTAAAAGACGGATTTAATGCAGGATTGGCTGCGGGATTTGGCGGAGGAATACCTTCAGCAATCGATTTGTTTGTGACAGAAACAGACTTGGATAAAGCGACAAAAATTATTGAGGCAATTATATCATAATAAAAACACTTGAATAAAAATGCGAAGATTTCAATTCTTCCAAAGAAATAAATTGTAATGTACACAAAAGAACAAGTTGCAAAAAAGATAGATCATGCGGTTTTAAAACCGGAACAAACCGATACAGATTTAAAAGCTAATGCAGAAATGTGCATCGAAAATAAGGTTTTTAGCATGTGCGTAAAACCTTGTGATATTAAATCCGCGGCAAAATTATTGAAGAACAGTGATGTGAAAGTATCGTGTGTTTTAAGTTTCCCGCATGGCGCAGATGCCACTCCCACAAAAGCATTTCAGGCAAAACAAGCCATTAAAGATGGAACCGATGAAATTGATATGGTTATGAATATCGGTAAATTCCTTTCGGGCGATTTTGAATATGTAATTAACGACATAAAAACTGTTGTTGAAGTGGCGCATAAAAATAATATTTTGGTAAAAGTAATTCAGGAAAGCGGTTATTTAACTTTGGCCCAAATTGCTAAGGCCTGCGAACTGTCGTACGAAGCCGGAGCCGATTTTGTAAAAACGTCAACTGGTTTTGGGCCGGGCGGAGCAAAACCTGAATACATTGAAGTGATGCTAAAAACCGTTGGCGATAAAATGCAGGTAAAAGCATCGGGAGGAATACGTTCGTGGGAAGATGCAATTGGATTTATGAAGCAAGGAGCAGACCGATTGGGTGTTGGTTCAACCGAGGCAGTTTTAAATGACGCAAATGCCGAAGGCGATTATTGATATTTTTATAAGATCGTGTCATATTAATTCGTCGACTGAAGAAAAGAAATCTCATCGTGAGCAGACTTCTCTTCTTCGTGCCTCAGAATTCGAAATGACAATAAAATAGTTTGCTTCCCCAATTTTTTTTCACCAAAAAATCTGGCATATTTGTAAGCCAAAGAAAACGGAAACTGAATGTATTTTTTAAACGGAGACAGAATTTATATAAAACCAGAAAAAGCTTGCGGAACGCTTGAGGAGCAATTACAGAATTGTTTATCGCAACTTAAATTGATAAACTCGGGCAGGAAGATTTTTAAATTGAATTTTTTTGTTGATACCGTTTCTGACAAGGATTATAAGCAACTACAGCACGAAGCGGGGAAATTGGTCTCTGATGTACTCTCAAAACAAATTGTACTGAGTTTTATTGCTCAACCTCCGTTAACCTGCAATATAATTGTAGAAGCTTTTTTTTACGACCCATCGCTCTGGCAGGCCGATTTTATTTCGAACGGAAAAAACACAGCAACTCATTTTAAACGAGAAAATACGGAAATACTCATTGGAAATGTTCAGGCAAATCTGGGGAAGGATTGTGAGAAAAATGCAGAAATTGCTTTTGCCGATTTAAAACGAATTTTTGAAGAAAAAAAATTTGGAACTAATACCATTGTACGTCAGTGGAATTATCTCGAAAATATTCTGGGAATGGATGTCGAAAAACAACGCTATCAAGAGTTTAACAACGTACGTTCTGAGTTTTATGGTGAAAATTTTGAAGGAATCGGCTACCCGGCAGCCACAGGCATTGGAATGAACCGTGGCGGATTAATTATTGAATTTGTTGCTATAAAATCGGACAATTCAATTACTTTCCCGGTTGACAATCCCTGCCAAATTGCAGCGCACACTTACAGTAAAAAAGTATTAATTGGCGACGAATGTATATTAAAAACCACACCAAAATTCGAACGTGCCAGATACCTCGAAATGTTTGCTAAGAAACTCATTTTTATATCTGGAACAGCTTCAATTCTGGGTGAAAAAACAGTAGGGATTGGAAGTCCGGCCGAACAAACCGAGGTTACTATTAATAACATCCAGCGATTGTATTCCGAGGAGGTCATAAAAACGCTTTCAGAAAAAACACTTACTCCGAAATACGGTCATGCCCGGGTTTATATTAAAAACCGAAAAGATTTCCCTACAATAAAAAAAGTATTTAAAACTCATTTTGGAAATCTTCCCGTAGTTTATATTCTTGCCGATATTTGCCGTAATGATTTATTGGTTGAAATCGAAGGGAAAGTAATCCTGGAGTAGAATCCCTTTATTTTTGAAATTCTTCTTTGTGAAACTCCGTGTTTCCATTGTGCAACTTTGCGGTAGAATAAAAAAATAACCGCAAAGTTGCACATGGTTTACACAAAGGAATTCAAAGCTTTTAGAATTTAAAATCAACCCCAAACATAAAGTGTGTTCCGGCTTGCGGAAAATAACCGTCCATTTTAAAACGTTCGCCACCTAAAAGATAAGAATAAACCCAGGCATTGCTTTCATACCTTTCGTTAAACAAATTATTCAACATTAAATACAATGTAATTTTTTCAAAAAGGTTTGTATTGAACGAATAATCAGCTTTTAAATTATTCACAAAATAGGCATCCAAAATCCGGTTTTCATTCGAAGTATTATCGATAAATTGTTTGCCCACATACGACGATACAAAAGCTAAGTTAAGGTTTTTAACGGGTGTAAAAACAAACTGACTGTTTGCTACTACATTTGGCGAAAACGCAAGGTCGGTTGTCCCCAGTTCAAATGTTACCTGTCCCCAAGTATCCCAATTGTCAACGTATTCAGTAAAATCGTTTATTTTGTTAATACTGAAAGTGGAGTTTCCATTCCACTGTAGGTTGTTTGTTATTTTAACACCAGCCTGTAATTCAATTCCGGTGCGGAAGCTTTTGTCAACATTCACCATAATCGGAGCGCCAACATCGTTTATTTCGCCGGTTAAAACCAATTGGTTTTTGTAGCACATATAATAGTAATTGGCCGAAAATGAAAAAGCCGACGATTTGTAATTGTACCCAAATTCCCAATTGCGCAAAGTTTCGAAAACAGGTTGTTTTGCGCTCGGATCTGCATCAACATAGTTACTCCGGTTGGGTTCGCGATTGGCAATTGCAAACGAAAGGTACAATTCCTGATTATGTGCCGCCTGGTAAAATACTCCCAATTTTGGATTGAAGAAATTAAAATCGTGTTCCTGCGAAATACCCCTTAAATCATCATCAATCCCATCTATTTTATAATTGATTTTACGGTATTGCAAATCAGCAAAAAGATTCAATTTTTCTGTCACTGCATAATTGTATTTGGCAAAAACGTTAAAATCTTTTTTTAACCCATTACTTCGGTACCATTCGTGATTAAAATCGGCTTCTCCCAGAAACCGAGCCAAAATTACATTTCCGAAATGGTCACCATCGTATATACTCCATCCGCCTCCAAAAGTGAAATCACCTTTTTCATTTTTATGATTAAACGAATATGTGATTCCATAAAAATCATTGTCGAGCCATTTACGATTTACCAAATCAGTCGATTCAATTGTTTCCGCACCAACCATTACGTTCGGAAGTTGATAATCGGCAAAGTCTTCACCGGCTTTAAAATTCTCGTAATATCCTTCTCCGTGTGTATAATGTGCCGAAGCATTTAAATTCAGATTTTGGCTGAATTTATGCGAGAAATGAAATTGGTAATGATCTTGTTGATAATGGTCAACCTGGTTTTCGTAAGTATATAAATTATACGTACGGCTATCAGAGTTTATCATCTCCTGGGTTTGTTGAGGCGAATACAACCAATGTTCCCCGTATCGGTTCATTCCCTCCAAATCGTTGTTTAACCGCACGGAAGGAACTCCATTCCACGATTGATAAGTTTCCTCAAAACCTGAAAACACATTCACTTTCAGAACCGTATTTTCTGAATAATAACCACCTGAAACAAAAAACGATTTTAAGTCAGAAAAAGCCCGATCGACAAATCCATCGGACGAAACTTTTGATAAACGGGCATCAACAGTAAATTTGTCGTTTAACAAACCTGTTCCGGCAGAAACGGTATTTTTTGAAGTAGCGAAAGAACCAAAAGCAGTTTTGTATTCGGCATAAGCATCTTTTTTCAAAGTGTTGGTTTGCATGTTTAGCGATGCGCCAAAAGCAGCTGCTCCGTTAGTTGAGGTTCCCACCCCGCGTTGAATCTGGATATTTTCCAGAGACGAAGCTAAATCGGGATGATCGACAAACCATGTTCCGTGCGATTCAGCATCGTTTACCGGAATACCGTTTATTGTGACGTTAATACGGTTTAAATCCGTTCCCCGAATTCTGAAATTCGTATAACCAATACCTGCCCCGGCATCGGAAGTAGCCACAAACGAAGGTGTGAGTTGTAATAAATAAGGAATATCCTGCCCCATGTTTCGTTTTGAAATTTCATCGGAAGAAACCGTGGAATAAGTAAACGGCGTTTTTTCTTTAACACGCGTTGCAGAAACCAGAATTTCATCAGTCATTACAACATTCGGTTCGAGCTCAATGGAAATCTGTTTATCTGAACTCAAACTAAATTCAAGCTCTTTGGTTACAAAACCTATAAAAGAAACCTTCACGGTATAATCACCGTCTTTTAGGTTTTTAAACTCAAATCTTCCATTGCTAGATGTAGAAACTCCGTAATAGGTATTTTCAAGAACAACACTTGCTCCGGCAAGCTTTTCGCCGTCGTTGGTAACAATACCGCTAAGTTGATTTTGCCCAAAGGCAATAAAAACAGTTAACTGCAAAAGCAGTAAAAATTTTAAACGTTTCATTTTTAGAATTTTGGTTATAAAATAACCAATGGAGTGGGACAAATCCCTTTTTTGCTTTCCCTACGCCGGCATTATCCGGATCAGGTTATGTGAGTATAATCTCAGCCCTAATTTTATTAGGCACCCCATTGCATAAATATCGGTGCAAATATAAAATGGTTTTTTGAAACCGCAAGAAGAATCATCCTCAATACAAATTGAAGATCAATATTTAGTAAAACTAAGAAAAAAATTATTTTTCCTTTTTAATTATTTGACAGATTTTATCGTACGTGCGGTAACCAAAAACACCATCATCACCCAGTTCATTTTTTATTTGAAATTCTTTTATAGCATCAATATAAACCGGTGTAATTTCATCGTCCAAGTTACCAACTTCATACCCAAGTTTAACCAACCATTTTTTAACTTTCTCAATATCCAGTCCCATTTCCTCAATGTACAATCGCGACATTTCTATTATTTTTTGATCTCTTTTCTCGGGTGGTAATTTTTCAAGATAAATCTGATATCTATTAATCAATTCACTTCGTGTCGCTGTCAAACGTGCTTGTAATTGTCTGGATGTTAAATTTGTAGCATCCAAAGATTCTTTTGCCGCCTTTAAATCTTTTATAATAAAATGCATGTCTCTAATGGTAATCTCTCTAATAAATGGGACTAAAACTGCAACAACGGCAAGCCCAAACCAGATAACAGCTTTGTCAGGATCTTCGCCTAAAACTTTGTCAAAAAATAATGAAACAATTCCTATCGCAACAGCAAAAATGGCTAAACCAATTGAGCCCCATTTTAAGATAATAATTGCAACATTGTCGAACTTTTGTTGAGAGTCTTGCGTGTTTCCTTTTTGATCTACTTCATTTTCCATGGTCGTAGTTTTTGTTGTAATCAAAAGAAAAGTTACAACCATTTTTGCAAAAAATCAACAAAAAGATTAATCAAATAAAATGCAGTATAAGCCAATTTGTGAAGTATTTACATTTTGGTAAGAGAAGATGTAATTAAAGCAATTATTTATTTTTATTCCGCGATTAAAAACCGTTCAAATGCTTCGCGGTGTTTTTCATTTAATCGTGCCGGTCGCATTGTTTTTCGATTAATAAACAAGCCTTTTTGTTGTCCGGTGGCACACAATTCATCATTTTCATTTAAAAATCGGAATTCCATTATGGCAGATGCGTTGTTCAGTTTAGAAATCCACAATTCAATTTTAACTGAATTATTTAAGAAAAATGGTTTTTTATATTGAATACTGGTTTCCGTAAGAATAGGAACAATCCCTTCTTCGGCCGCCAAATCGGTCGGCGGAATCCCCATGGCTTCCAACAGTCGCATACGTCCATTTTCCATCCATTGAATATAAATGATGTTGTTAACGTGACCTACAAAATCAATGTGGTAGGTATATATTTTTTCTTCAAATGTTAATTTTATCATGGGTGAAAATATAAAAGAATTTAATTTTTAGAAGATCTACTTTAAACTATTTGGGATAAAAACCCAAATCTGAAAATTTGCGCTTTTTCTGGAGGAAAAATTTCCACATAATACTTTTTGAATAAACTTCGGGATGTTCATTTATCAATACTTGATTTTGGGTTTCTTTTCTTTTTCGAATAAGTTTTCCGAGATTCTGATAGAAAGAAACGTGAGCTTTTACAACCGCCCAAAACTCCCTTAAATTTAGACCCAAAATAAATTTGACAGCAGCAATTCCATCCAAAACCATCCTGGTTAAGAATATGCGTTTGAATTGGTTTCGCGGAAGGTTTTTAAACAACATGTAAAGGTTGTTTCTGAAATTAAGATAAATTTTTTGAGTACTTCCGTAAGTCAAAGTTCCTCCGCCCAAATGATAAACAATACTCTTTGGTTCGTATAAAATTTTGAATCCACTGTTTTTAAGTCGCCAGCACAAATCAATTTCTTCCATGTGTGCCCAAAAATCTCCATCCAAACCACCGAGTTTTTCAAATGCATTGGAGCGAACAAACATACACGCTCCCGATGCCCAAAACAATTGAGTGGAATTATCGTATTGATTGTTGTCTTTTTCAAGCTGATTCAAAATCCTACCCCGACAAAAAGGATAGCCAAATTTGTCGATAAAACCGCCTGCAGCACCAGCATATTCAAAAGAATCGGGTTGGTTATAGCTTAATATTTTAGGTTGAATCGATGCTACTTTTTCATCCGCTTCAAAATGTTCTATGCACGGATTAATCCAGTTTTCAGAAACTTTCACATCCGAATTCAGCAAAACAAAATAATCGGCTTCAACCTGTTTTAACGCTTGATTATATCCTTCAGCAAAACCAAAGTTTTCTTTTAAATCGATTATTTTTATTGAAGGAAAATTTTGTTTCAGATAAGAAACAGACTGATCGCTTGATCCATTATCGGCAACTATTATTTCAATGTTAGTTCCTTTCGAGTATTCAATTACTGACGGAAGAAATTTTTCAAACAATTTTTCACCATTCCAATTCAGAATAACAATTGCGATTTTTTTGTTACCGGTCATCGTTTATTAAGTCAGTAATTTTGCAATTATTGAAGCCAAATCTTCTTTTTCAAGGTTCTCTAGTATGGTTGAAATCTTTTCGACTTTTTCCAGATCTTCCGCAGCAATTACAATTTCAATTTCTTTAACTTGCTTTCCGGTTAACTCATCCTGAAGAAGTTCCCAGACTTTAGCTTTTTCTTGTTTAACTTTTGGCAAGCCCAAATTTTCCAATTCAGAAATGGTTGCCCTTAAAATCTCATCGGCTTGCATTCGTATCGGATCTTTGTCTTTCGATTTTCCGGCTGCAGCAGTATCGCGTAAACTCCAACTCGAATAATCGTAAGCCAGTTCTTTTATCATTTTAATTTTCGAACTCTCTTTCCCGAAAATGCGTTCCAAAAAAATGATGGTATGATTTTTCCAAGCTTCTAAATCGAATTTTTTTTCGCTGAGCCGTTCAATTTGTTCCTTTAATAATGCAATTTCTTTTTCAGCCATTAGTTTATTGTTTTTTGCAATTTACAATTTAGTGCAAATAATGAATAAGAAATGCACATTAAAATTTACCGGATTAGAGAATAGTGCATCTTTTAAATTCAAAATACATCATTAATTACCCAGACTTTTATGGATTATCCCGTAAAACTCAGGGAAATAATTTTCGCTTGCAGCTACAATTTCTCCTCCAAACAACCAATTCTCTCCACCGTTAAAATCGGTGGTTTTTCCACCTGCTTGTTGTAAAATAAATACTCCGGCTGCCACATCCCATGCGTGAAGTGCGTGTTCAAAAAATGCATCGAAGCGCCCCGCCGCAACGTACACAAGATCAACAGCTGCGGAACCCAAACGACGTATTCCCCTGGTATTTTTCATCAACTGTTTCATCGCTTCAATATAATCCTCCACCCGATCGAAATCGTAATATGGAAATCCGGTAGCAATTAAAGTATCAACTGATTTTGATGAAGTAGAAACTTTAATTTCCTTGCCATTTAAAAATGCCGGGCTGTCTTTCCATGCGAAAAACATCTCATTCAAACCTACTTCGTAAACCACACCCAAAACCAATTCGTCTCCATCCATAAGAGCAATACTTACTGAATGTGGTGAAATTCCGTGTATAAAATTAGTGGTACCATCCAGCGGATCAATTATCCATTTAAACCGCTCGTTGTTGTAAGTTGCTGTTCCCTCTTCGGCTACAAAACCAGAGTCGGGGATTAGCTCTTTTAGTGCTGCTACAATGTTTGTTTCAGCAGTTTTATCGACATAAGTTACCAGACTGGCAACGCTTTTTATCTCAACGTCTGATGAGGAGATTTTTTTTCCTTCTTCACGAATAAAACTACCCGCTTCGCGTGCAATATCCTGAACCTGGAAACAGAGATCTTTATAATCCATTTTGATGAATGTTTAAGGTAAAAGTAATTAAAATTTTAAGCTTCAAATTCAACCTCAACATTTCCGTTTGGCAGAATTGATTTTAATTTTACTACTCCCAATTTATTAATAAGATTTTCGTTGAATAGAGTTTCAACTTTTACATAATTTTCGGTAAAACCATGCATTTTCCCCTTGTTTTTTTGCGCTTCAAAAAGTACGGTTTGCGAAGACCCAAGTTGTTTTTCGTAAAAAGCACGAAGCTTTTTCTCCGACAAATTAATATACATTTGTGTACGTCGTTTGCGGTCTTCGACTTTCACCTTCCATGGAATTTTCAGTGCTTGTGTTCCGCTTCTTTCTGAATAAGTAAAAGCGTGCAATTGCGAAATTTCCAAACCATTTATAAAATCGTACGACTCTTGAAAAAGTTCTTCGGGTTCACCATTTGTTCCGGCAATTACATCGACACCGATAAATGCATGCGGAACAATTTCGCGGATTCGACTAACTCGTTTTGCAAATAAACCGGTAGAATATCTACGTTTCATCAACGACAAAACTTCATCTGAACCGGCTTGCAAAGGAAGATGAAAATGCGGCATTATTACTTTCGATTTCGAAACCAATACAATAATTTCGTCTTTTAAAAGATTGGGTTCGATTGAACCCAAACGCAATCGTTGCAGTCCTTCAACATTTTCCAAAGCTTTCAATAAATCCAAAAAATTTTCACCGGTTGATTTTCCAAAATCGCCAATATTTACCCCGGTTAAAATTATCTCTTTAAAACCTTTATCAACCGCCTTTTTTGCTTCTGCAACTGTATTCACGATATTGTCGTTTCTGCTTTTCCCCCGTGCATAAGGAATTGTACAAAACGAACAGTAATAATCGCAACCATCCTGAATTTTAAGAAAACTCCTGGTGCGATCGCCCCACGAAAATGCTTTGTGGTAACTTTTAATATCTGCTAATCGGGTAGTTTTAATTTCGGTGGTTTCTTTTTTTTCCAAATCGCCAAGATAAGCCGGAATATGAAATTTTTCCTGGGTTCCCAAAACCAGGTCAACACCTTCGATGTGACCAACTTCTTCGGGTTTTAACTGCGAATAGCAACCCACAACAATTACCATTGCATTGGGATTTTGCCTGATTGCCTTACGAATAATATTTCGGCTGGCCTTGTCTCCCTGATTGGTAACAGAACAAGTATTTATTACATAAACATCTGCCTTTTCGTCGAACTCAACACGTTCAAAACCAACTTCTTTAAATGAGCCGGCAATAGTTGAAGTTTCAGAAAAATTTAGTTTACACCCCAACGTATAAAAAGCAGCTTTTTTTCCCTTGTAATTCATTGCTTAATTTTGACTTATTCTAAATAAAGCGCAAAGGTAGAAAAAAGCTGCTTATTGCAAATGGCTAAAGCAGATTGCTGGCTAATTCAGCCAATGGACTTCGTTCGCCTTTCAATAAATTAATGTGAGCAAAAACATCCTGGTTTCGCATTTTGTCCGTCATATACGCTAGGCCGTTCGATTTCATATCTAAATAGGGTGAATCTATTTGTTGTAAATCTCCGGTAAAAACCATTTTTGTACCTTCTCCGGCACGTGTAATTATGGTTTTTATTTCGTGTGGTGTTAGATTTTGAGCTTCGTCGATTATAAAATACGCGTTGGATAAACTGCGCCCACGAATAAATGCGAGCGGAGTAATGTTCAGCCTTTCTTCTTTTATCATCTCTTCAATCATCTGGTATTCGTTGCTGCGCGGATTAAAAGTGTGTTTTATTACCGATAAATTATCGAAAAGGGGTTGCATGTACGGACTAATTTTTTCCGCGGCGTCACCCGGTAAATATCCAATATCGCGATTACTTAAGGCAACGATTGGTCGAGCCAGTAATATTTGTTCATACCCGCGATGCTGTTCAATTGCCGAAGCCAAAGCGAGTAATGTTTTTCCTGTTCCGGCTTTCCCGGTAAGTGCAACAAGTTTAATTTCCGGGTCCATTAGCACGTTTAAACTAAAAGTTTGCTCCGCATTTCGCGGTTTTATGCCATAAGCCGACTTTTTTTCAATCCGATAAATCCGATTCGATTTTGAATCAAAGCGTGCCAATGCACTTGATGTATTTCCTTTAAAAATAAAACACTCATTTGTTTCCGGTTCAAAATCAACTTTTACATCATCCACAGCAAAAGAACCTTGACTATACAGCGTTTCAATAAGTTCATCCTTGAAGTTATCAAAAGTAGTAACCGTTTTATCCAGAACATTCTCATCGGTAACCTGGTCGGTTTTATAATCCTCTGCCTGAATCCCCAACGATTTGGCTTTCATCCGCAAATTTATATCCTTGCTAATGAGAACTGTTTTTCGTTTCGGGTATAATGTTGAAGTGTACTCAGCAATCGACAAAATTCGGTGGTCAGGAATATCTTCCACGAACGACATTTTTATCGCCTCAGAAAATGGTTTTCCCGTTTCAATTCGAAGTTTTCCTTTTCCTGTACCCAACGATTTTCCTCCATTAAAAATATCTTCACCAACAATTTCATCGAGCAATCTGGTAAATTCGCGTGCCTGAAAGTTAATAAGGTCATTTCCCCGTTTAAACTTGTCCAGCTCCTCGAGTACTGTTATTGGAAGGATAATATCGTTATCCTGAAACTGGTAGATGCAAGTGTGGTCGTGCAAAATTACATTCGTATCGAGAATGAAAATTTTACTTTTTTTCGTTTTACTTAGCATATTCGAAGAATTTGAATTTTTTAAATATAGAAAATTTGACAACATTTATTCAAGTTGAATTTAATTTTTAATAAACTTGCAACGGTTAATAAATAAATTGAACATTGAAATATAGCAAGACAATAGATTTTCTTTTTACGCAATTACCGATGTTTCAAAGGAAAGGACCGGCAGCGTATAAAAACAGTTTAGACAATACACTCAGGTTGGATAATCATTATGGAAATCCACATCGAAAATTCAAAACAATTCATGTGGCGGGTACAAATGGAAAAGGTTCGGTATCGCACATGTTGGCGTCGGTGTTACAAACTGCCGGATACAAAACTGGTTTATATACTTCGCCTCATTTAAAAGATTTTCGGGAACGAATTCGAATAAATGGAGAAATGATACCGCAACAGGAGGTTGTGAAATGGGTTGAGAATTTTCGTTTAAAAAATAAATTGTGGCAAATTGAACCCTCTTTTTTCGAATTAACGGTTACCATGGCTTTTGATTTTTTTTCACAACAAAATGTTGATATTGCAATTGTTGAGGTAGGCTTGGGCGGGCGGTTGGATTCAACCAATATTATTACCCCGGAAGTTAGTGTAATTACCAATATTGGTTTAGACCACACAAATTTTCTTGGTAATACTTTGGGGAAAATTGCATCTGAAAAAGGAGGAATTATAAAAAGTGGTATTCCTGTAGTTATTGGAACAACTCAAAAGGAGACTACTCCTGTTTTTGAAAATTTAGCAAAATCAAAAGGAACTAAAATATTTTTTGCTGATCAGGAATATTTAACTGACTATTCGATGCTTGCATTGGATGGGAATCAAATAGTTAATATTGAGCAGTCCGGCAAGAAAGTTTATCCCGATTTAAAATTGGATTTAACAGGTTTGTATCAATTGAAAAATTTGCCGACTGTTTTAAAATCCATCGATATTTTGAATGAAAAGGGGTGGCAAATCACACGGCAGAATATTTATGATGGTTTGAAGATTGTTTCAAAAAAAACCGGATTATTGGGGCGCTGGCAAATAATTGGTAATAATCCACTCATAATTTGCGATACCGGACACAACGAAGATGGAATTAAAGAAGTGGTAAAGCAAATTGAAACAACCGCTTTTAAAAACCTTCACTTTGTTTTTGGTACAGTTGCAGATAAAGATCCTGAGCCCATTTTGAAACTTTTACCCAAAAATGCGAAGTATTATTTTGTGCGAGCTAACATTGAACGGGCACTTGACGAAAAAGAATTAAAGAAAAAAGCATCAATCTTTGGATTAATAGGAGACAGCTATTCTTCTGTTTTAGAGGCGCTTAATGCAGCTAAAATGAATGCAGAAAAACACGATTTAATATTTGTTGGAGGGAGCACTTTTGTAGTAGCTGAAATTTTATAATAAAATTTTACTTTTCTTTTGCAGAACTAAAAATAGGTTTTATATTTGCAGCGCCTTAAAAATAAAGGGAGCTTAGCTCAGTTGGTTCAGAGCACCTGGTTTACACCCAGGGGGTCACTGGTTCGAATCCAGTAGTTCCCACAGAGATAGGTTTAATATCAGATGGTTACAATTTTTTGAACCTCTTTTTGAACCAAAAATACAAACCACTGTATTCTATACAGTGGTTTTTTTTAGTAGTAATTCCAGATATAATATCACCCACTAATATATCCACGTATGAACCACATCTGATAATTATGTTTCATCCTAAATATTAACATGAAGAATTGATGTTTAAGATAGTGGATATTAAATTTTAGGAACATTACTATGGTTACAGATTATGATTATCATCTTTAGAATCCATTAGGCTAATCTTACCCAATAAAAAAGGCTGCAATTTCTTACAGCCATAATAATCTACTTAAACAAGTAGTGAGTATATATTAACTTAAACCTATTCCCAAATACTATTATCAATCATCCAGTTTTCAAGTTCTAATTCTGATTCAACTTCTATAACATAGATGTTATTTAATAAATTAAATGTTTATAATTATCATTTAATAATTCTGGTAAATAGTTAGCAATTAAACCAATTGCATATTCTTCTGATACTTTATTAGGTGTTAGTACTCTTTGATTTTTCATTTGTTCTTTATCTAATACCGCTAATGTTATTTTGGTTGGTATTGTTTTTTTAGACTTATTAACACAACACGCACCAAAACCATCTTCATTATAAGAATACATCACTTCAAAAAATTGAGAGCGAACTACATACTTATTATTTTTCAGAGTCACTGTTATTGGATTTTCTACTTTATTAGAATAATCAATAAGCCATACTTTTTCAAATGATTTACCTAAAAAAACATTATCTAAAGGTGTAATTTCATAGTTATTTTCACCAACTACATTTGCGAAAGAGAAAGTAGCAAAAAGTAACATAATTGCTAAACCGAGTGTAAATTTTTTTGTTTTCATAATTTTTATATTTTTTGTTTTCTACTAATAAGACTCAAAAAACGTTCCCCTGTTACGCTCTTTTTGTACACTTTTCAGTAATCTCGACAAACAACATAAACTTATCTACGAATGATACATTATTATCTGTGTTCAATGAAGTGTCCAATGTGTGAGTGCACCATGTGAAGGAATAACAAGTATATATTTGCAACTTTATTGGCTCTTTGATATCAGAAGATAGGGTTTCTAATAGGCTATAATTGTTATTGCTTACCACCATATCATGGTAAAAGATTAAATCTTGTAATGAAACTTTGATTTGGTGCATTATTTCAGGAATTGTTTTAAAAATTGGCAGCATTTTAGTAAATCCCTGTTTCATTATTACTGATTTACAAGGTTCAAATTGCTGATTACGCAATAACGGCTTTGAAGAATGAAAATATAGATTTAAATTGCTTTTGTATTAGTGAATTTCTTTTTTTGTATTAAGCAAAAGGAGTAAAGAATTCAATGGAATAAAATCTAAATCAGGAAAATAAAATAAGTACGACAATGGAAAATTTAAACATTCCGAATGGTATTTCAGAGAGTATTATTTTAATCGCAGAAGACAACGATTTGAGTTATTCTTTACTAAATTTCTTACTTTCTCGGATGAAATATAAAGTGATACGTGCTTTGAATGGAAAGGAGGCAGTTGATATCTTCCTGAATAACTCTGAGATTGACTGTATTTTAATGGATATAAGTATGCCTTTATTGAATGGAATAGAAGCCACAAGGCAAATTAGGGGATTTGATAAGGAAGTTCCGATTATTGTCCAGTCAGCATTTGCGGAGAGCAGTACAAGCTATGAAGCCTATGAAGCTGGTTGCAATGCATATCTTACAAAGCCGATCAAAAATGGTGAATTAGTTAGTAAAATAGAGGAGTGCCTGAACAAAGATACTTCAAATTCACTCTCGTACAAATCATGTGGATAGCAATTGCAGGGCAAACGCATACTTTTTTTGTAATTTATATTTAACAAATAATAGAT
>CAYZBC010000024.1:0-30913 GCA_964476535.1 uncultured Maribellus sp. | reverse complement strand
TTAAACAACTTCTTTTAAAAAAATAGAGAATGAAAAAAATAAACATATGAAACGAACATGTAAATTTTAATCTTAAAAATTACACACAGGGTAATGATTAAAATTTCTTGTGTGTTACATGGGTTGCAAAAAAAATAAACGATTATAAACACATGAAAAAAATATTTGCATACTTTCTTCAGGGAATTTTGTTTATTGCACCGGCAGCAATAATCATTTATATTTTATACTCTCTTTTTATTACTATCGATGGTTTATTAATTGAAAAAATTGAGCAACTTCTTGGTTTTTCAATTCCAGGTCTTGGGATATTATTCCTTTTTATTTCGCTAACTATTCTTGGATATCTGGGACAAACGGCCATAGTAAAACCAATAACAAAACTAGCGGGAAACCTCATAAAAAGGATTCCGGTTTTGAATTTGTTGTACACATCTTTCAACGATCTATTTTCTGCTTTTGTTGGAAAAGAAAAGAAATTCAATACTCCTGTAAAAGTCTTTTTCAACAAAGAAAACAAGCTGTACAAATTGGGGTTTATTACTAAAGAAAATCTAAGTGAAATTGGAAACGAAGAACTGGCAGCTGTTTATTTTCCACATTCTTACAACTTTTCAGGCGAATTGTATCTTGTTCCAAAAGATCAAGTTGAAGAGATTGATCTTTCACCTTCTGAAGTAATGAAATTTATTGTGTCAGGTGGAGTTACACGTTTTGAAAAATTGAAATCTTAAGTATAATATTTTTCTATAATATTTTTTTTATCTGTTATTCAATTTTCGATTTAACAATTTTACTTTTTCAATGTTTTATTTGATAATGAGATATTTTCTGCTTCTTCTGATAATTTCTGGTCTAATAATTACCTCTTTTCAAATTGAAAAGGAGTCCGTGAAACGATTTGAAAATCCATCCGTTTCAAGACAAATAAGAGTAGTAATTCCTCATATTATTGAATTCAACGACACCATCTCAAACGATACGCTTTGGGAGCACATCAGCGAAAATCAGCATCCCGTAATGTATTCACGAAAAATCATAACTGGAGTTTGTTTTGATGGAAAGTGCCGATTGGTAAACATCGAACTTTTTTGGAACATTACAGGACGTTATTTAGGTTTTGTATTACCCGAAGAAGAATTTCTCAGTAAAACTGAACATGTAAAATTCAATTCAACTGAATACGACAAATTACATTCTTTGCTTGCCGATCCTCTTTCTGCATTGGCAAATTTTTCGTTGAAAGAACTTGTTCCTGAAAAGGATTCCACAAAAACGAAAGTAGATGCCATATCTTCTGCAACAATTGCTGCTGTTCTTGATTATATAGTTGAAGGTGCCGTTTATACAACCTACACACTTTGGCACATTGTTTATGGTCCAACAAAACGCGAAATCGAAAAACTAACATTTGAAAAATTAAATTCTGAAATTGTATTGGAATTGCTAAACAGTAATAAATTGGAAGACAAGGTTTGGGCACTTAACCACATCTCGGAAAAGATGGAGATTTCATCTTCTCTACAAAACAAATTAATGAAAATTATTTCGGGAGACGACATTTACCTTGCTGCACGTTCCTTAAATGCATTAAAACCTGAAATGTTATCAAATGAAATACAGAGAGAACTAAGTGACATTTACGATAAAACCAGTTTTTTGCAAAAACGATTAATTATTCAAAAATTAAAAGAATCTACAACATTGTATCCGGAAATCGCTACCCATTTTTCGAAGAAACTTAAAACATTAAACGGTACTTTAACAAAAAATGTATTGGAGCTATTTAAAGTGCATCAAATAAAAAATGAAAAAATAATATTGGAAGTAGGAAAATTGTTATCCAATAAAAACAGATTTATTGCAAAACAAGCATTTCTTTTTCTTGAAGGGATAGAAAATCCAGATCGGCATACTTTAAGAAGCATTAACCAGTACAAGAAAAAAAACAGTTAAGAAACCACCTTTTTATAGAGCTTGTCTAAAGTTGTATTGGAATTTGGCATTCAAACAACTGATTTATAATACTGTAAAAGCTAGATTTTTTTTTACTTTGGTTCTTTTTAAATATCAGATGGTTATTGGCATATTTATTTAATCGACTTAAGACAATTTAATATTTAAATCTGCCGACCACTAATTTTCAAGTCTAAAAATTTTATGCGTTTATAGTTGTCTGTTTTTTATGATAAATATAGCTTGTCCCTAAATATCAGGAGAACTCCTTTAAATTATAATCATTCTACTTTATGCAATTTTTTCTCAGGATCATTTCATCCGTTTATAATTTTATATTTTCAATTGCAACGAATGTAACTTACCATGGTTTTATAATCATTGTTTTTTGTGTTTAATAATTCTAAAATCATGGACGTTTCATACTTATAAATTTGTCACGATCAGATAAATCGACGACACTGTTAATTAATTCTGGTCTTATTTCACCTTTAATATATATCATCACATTATCATCCCCTCCTATCAGTACAATCATTTCTTTAATAAGCTTTTCGTCAGTTTTCCCAAAAACGGTTACATTTTCATCTTTATTCCGAACAGTTAATAACTCCTCATATTCCTTATTTTTATTTATCTCCGCATGAAACTCTTTGTGCAAATTGATACGGGCATTTAATTCGTCATTTTCAATTGCGAGTACTTTTACTTTGTCTACACAGTCGAGCAAATCTTGCTCCCTCTCGCTTAAATCACCAAAATGGGCACCAATACTAATTAGCCAACCCGGTACTGTAATTGAAGTTACTCCATCCTCGTGCGAATATTTTGTAAAAGCTTCTGAAACTTCAGAATTAGTATCGCAAGATGTAAAAATGAAAAATGAAGCTACTAAGATGATTATTATTTGTTTCATGGGTACCATTTTTTGTTTCTGTAAAAACGCTATTCGTTACTTCAAAGTTGAGAATTCTATTACGAACCTCCATTTCTTTTCGACAACCTTTTAATTTATTACGACAAACAGTAGAAAACCAAGTTCCTTTTTTAGAAAGAAGTAAATAATCCTCGGGGCAAGCCCACGAGGCATTGAAGAAAATATTTTTGGATCCCGAGGCAAGCCTCGAGGTATTAAACCTTAATGAGAATAAAAATTTTAACAAAAAAAAAGCCTGACAACGGATTGCCAGACTGTAATTTTTTAAACGTAAAAGATAATATTATATTACTTTAACATTTACTGCGTTTAATCCTTTTTGACCTTCTTCAATGTCGAAGCTAACTTTGTCACCTTCTCTAATTTCAGTTGTTAAACCATTTTGGTGTACAAATACGTCTTTACCACCTTCGTCTGGTACGATAAATCCAAAACCTTTAGAATTGTTGAAGAATTTTACTGTTCCGTTACTCATAATTAAAAATTTTTATTGCCACAAAAGTAATATATATTTTTTATATAAAGCAACTATTCAGCTAAAATAATCTCTTTTTATTCATTTTTTGAACCTGTTAAGGTTAATTTGTTACTACTCAGCAGGTTTAATGGGTTGAATATGTAATACTTATAGTTATTAAAATTCTTAAAAATTTCACTGCTAAATAAATGTCGATTCTTTAATTTGCTGTCTTTCAGTAAATTAACAAAATTAATAAGATATCAACAAAAGTGTAACCCATTGATTACCAAGGAATATTCCTGCTGAGTAGTAACGTTAATTTAAAATAAACACCATTAACACGAGATACTACTAAAAGGAAAATACCTCTTATTTCATGCTTTAAATGATGAGAATCATAGGTATCAATAACGATTATTGAAAATCTGTTTTCAACTATTCAACATAAATTTTTACATTTAAAATCCCGACTTCAATATTTCATAATTAAATTTATTATTTCTGTAAAAAGGGATAAAACACTCCTTCTAATTTCGTAAATTTGAGGAAGTTCAGAAAACAATACATGGTCAGAAAATCTCTACTATTCACGCTATTACTTCTTTATGTATCCATTCACATAAATGCACAATCAGTAGGATTGGTATTGAGCGGTGGCGGAGCAAAGGGATTGGCCCACATTGGAGTTATCCGTGTGTTGGAGGAAAACAATATTCCCATAGACTATATTGCGGGAACGTCTATTGGAGCTATAGTTGGCGGATTATATGCCGCGGGCTACACAACCGACCAAATGGAAGAACTATTTAAATCGGATGATTTCTATTTTTGGTCAACCGGGAAAATTCAGAAGGAGTATAGGTATTATTTTAAGCAATCCGAGCTTGATCCATCGTGGATAGAGTTGCGAGTGGCTAAAAAGGAAGACAAAGTAAAACTACTTCCCCCAACAAATTTTATACCCGAAGAACAAATGAATTTTGCATTTATGGAATTGATAGCATCTACCAATGCTGCGTGCAATAGCAACTTCGACAGTTTAATGATACCGTTTTTATGTGTGGCAACCGATATTAACAGCGGAAATCCAATCGTATTAAGAAAAGGTGATTTGGGGGAAGCCATTCGTGCATCAATGACTGTTCCTTTTTATTTTAAACCTATTGAGATTGAAGGCAAACTACTTTTTGACGGTGGAATTGTTAATAATTTTCCACACGACCTAATGAAAGAGAAATACAAACCCGACATTATTATCGGTCACAAGGTTGCTGACGATATAAAAATTGCTGAGGCTGACGATGTAATGCAACAACTTTCGAAATTGATTATGCGCCCTACTAACTTTGAAATCAACGCCGAAGATGGGATTCTACTGGAAACCAAATTTGAGAATGTGGGGCTTCTTGATTTCGATAAGATTGAATACGTTCTGGAAGCTGGAATACAAACGGCAGAACAAATGCTGGATAGTATAAAATTGCGTATTCCAAGAGTATTGTCGAAAAGCATCATCGAAAATAAGAGAAAAAAATTCAATTCGAAAAAACCAGAGTTATTCTTCCAAAACATACAAGTAGAAGGAGTCTCGGACCCCATGCAGAGAAAATATATTATTAACTCTATAAAACATAAATACAACGTTATTACCCTTTCTTCATTAAAAAAAGAGTATTTCAAGTTAATTGCCGACGAACACATTAAGTCGATACGCCCAATTTCACGATACAACAGCGAAACGGGTTACTTCGATTTGCACTTAAAAGTAGAACCAGAAAATAATATTGAGGTGAACATTGGCGGGAACATTTCAACCAAGCCAATAAATCAAGGTTTCGCCAGTTTTAATTACCGAACCTATAAAAGCCGTGCTTATACATTAATGTCTAATATTTATTTTGGGCGTTTTTACAGTTCATTTAAAATGGGCGGTCGCATTGATTATCCATCTGCACTACCGCTCTATTTGTCATGGTATTCTACCTTTAACCGATGGGACTTTTTCTCATCAAGCTCCGAACTTTTTTTTGAAGATGTACGCCCCCCATATATAATTCAAAACGAGAATAATCACAGATTTGAAGCAGGTTTCCCTTTGGGGCTTCACACAAAATTTTTCACAGAGGCCGTTTATTCAAGTTCAACAGACGAATATTATCAAACCGAAATTGTAAACAAGGAAGATACACCGGATAAAACGTCATTTAATGCATTTATTTCGCATATTGGCATCGAGAATAATTCCTTAAATTACAAACAATTTGCCACCGGGGGCAGTCATCGTTTTCTTTCAGCCAAACACATTCTAGGAAAAGAATCTAATTTGCCGGGAACTACTTCAAACCTCGGCCAAAAATCGGACATAAATCACAACTACTTTCTATTAAAAGCCCACGCTACAAAATACTTTAAACTTGGAAGAACTTTTACAATTGCTACTTTGGTCGAGGCAGTTTTTAGCAACAAAGAATTATTTCAGAACTATCGTGGCACAATGTTAACTGCACCGGCATTCTTTCCTACGCCGCACAGCAAATCGCTGTTTATCGAAAATTTTCGCTCAAACAACTATTTGGCAGGAGGTTTAAAAGCACTGTTCCACTTTAATCCGGCATTGCATTTACGAGTGGAAAGTTATGGTTTTATCCCCATAAATGAGGAGTTTAAACAGGATAATTATACGCCATATAAAAATGCAAATCCTTTTGAGAACTATTATCTGCAAGGAATGGCTGCAATGGTTTACCAGACCGGAGTTGGTCCCGTAAGTATATCAGTGAATTATTACGACAAAAGTAATAGTAACTTATATGTCACATTTAACTTTGGTTACATTCTGTTTAATAAGAGAGGACTGTAATAAAGTTAAAAATTAGGCAATTTTAGAATCAAATTGAAAAGAAATTTCAACCAGACCACGAAATATTCCATTTTCCTTCCAGGGTGTTTGTATTATCATTCTCTTCACTCCATCTTTTTCGGTGGTGTAAATATTTTCAGACTGCTCCTCCAACATCTCTATTAATTTTGTTTTAGCCGGCTCCGGGTGACAATCGATCAAATTAGATCCCATAAGTTTAATCCCGCCATATTTTTTAAATTGTCGAATGGAATACTTATTCATGTAAACAATTATCCCATCAACATCGCAAACTGTAATTGCTCCATTAAATTCTTCAGCCCAATCTACATCAACTCCTTTAAGTTTCATTTTTTTCGATAACATTTTACCCAATCAATTTCGAAATTCACCGGCAAACTTGACCCGGACACATCATAAACAACAATACTCGAAGCATTTAAATGTAGAGGAAAATTCATTCCTGAATTCTGAATTGTTAAAACCTCCGTCTCATTAATTTTCCATGAAATTATATTTCCTGATTTTTCAACCGCAAAAATATAAGATTTACCTCGCTTGAGGTTTGAAATATTCACACCATTAATTACAGTTTTTCCTGAACCATTTAAAGTGGAAATACCAACGTTGTTTTTTGTTCCCATCTCTAACAAGTTTATTCGCGGCGTACTATTTTCGCCCGACAAATAAAACGAACTAACCACTTGTTTTATTGGATTGAATTTAATTTTTGCCTCAAAAATACCATCTTCTTGCCAAAAGCTTTTTCCGCTTGATACCAAATCAGATGTATAGTCAAATTCAGTTGGAATAAATCCGGCGGGCATTTTCCAAATTATACCAGACTTCTTTTCTTTTTTTACTGAAATACTTAGTTTACCGCCTGTATTAATGTTTTTACCATTGGCGAAAACATGCAAATCGCCTGGCATTGAATAATTATCATGCAATAATTTATCAGCAATAAAACCAATGTTTATCCATTTTTCATTATCCAGTTTCGAACCCGAAAAATCGTCTTCAAAAGCAACCTCCCATTTAGTAATGCATTCGAAAGCCGCAGTACCTTTGTATTTAAAATATTTTACAAAATGCAACATCTCTTTCATTTGTAGAAATTCCCCTTGTTTCACGAATTCATCCGATTTTTCCCATTTTTTTCTATCTTCTAAATACGCTTTTCTATCCAAAAATTCTTTTGATTTTGTTATTTCATCCAGCTCAAAATATCTTTTCAAGTCAAACGATTCTTTAACGTCGAGGTAATTTTTATATCCCGAAGATTTTTCAAATTTCAAAACAAATTTAACATCTTCATCAGCAGCCAGTAGTTTGTATTTTTTCTGTTTTTGATACGCTTCACTTTTTTCAAATTTATTTTTGTCTTTTAAAAACGCTTCACGTTTTTTATAATCATCGGTTTCAACATAATCTTTTAGTTCGTTATATTTTTTTAGGTCATGACTATCAACCGTTTCACGATACAACCTTAATTTTTTTGATTTTTCAAATTTAAAATATGCCTTTATTTCTGAATCACGTTTAAGCGATCTCAACTCTTTTTTTTTCTCTTTGTCTCTTTCAGGCGCATTTCTTAGTGCCACAAACCCTTTTAATTTCTCTGATTCAGCAAATTCCTCATGTTTTTTTAGCGCCACCGAATTATATAATTCTAAATAAGCTTTCATTCCGGCCGATTTATCTAACTTTTTAAATTCGAGCCAACGCTTTTCTTCCACAGAACCTTTGAAAATTTCTGATTTGATCTCCTTTTTCTCTTTTTCAAATCGCCCTTCTTTTATATACTCCAACAACTTATCGTACTCGTTTATTTTTTCTGAATCTTTTGTTTTCTCAAATCTTTTCAAATCGGCAGAACCAAAAATCTTAAAATACTTTCTAATTTTAGCTGCACTTTTTAACTTCCCAAGTTCTTTTAGCTGATTACACTCCCGGCTTCCCTTGTACTGCAAAGCAACAATTTCAGCCTTTTTCTTTTTAAAAGTTTCAGAATTTACCCATTCTTCTAACTCTAAATATAATTTAAGTTCTTCAGAGCTTTCAACTTTCCTAAATTCTTCAAAATCTGCACGTAAGGTTTCCCTTTGCCTTTCGATTGTTTCAACCGATTTTATTTTACCCAAAAGTTGAAGCTGAAAAATTTTAAATGACATAAGTTTGCATTTCGTTTTTATGATTCTCAAAAATAAAAATTAAACCCGTTAAATTCTAATGAAACGTTCATGATTTTAGAATTATTAAACACAAAAATATTGATTACAAAATAAAGGTAAGCTACATCTCTTGCAATTAAAAATAAAAATAGAAATAGGTAGGAATTAAATTTTACTTTATAAAAGGCACGGAAATTCATTTAAATAGACATTACATAAAATGAGTTTTTAACAATTTACAAATCTAAATTAGAGTTTGGGTACTTAACTGTTTATATGTTTTTATTCACAAAATTGTCTATTCATCTAATTTTGAATAGTTTTGGGGCATTAGAATGAAGAAAAAATGATTAAACAGTCAGAACTTATATTAAATAAAGATGGTTCCATTTTTCATTTACATTTAAAACCGGAACACATTTCAACTCAAATAATTTTGGTTGGTGACCCAGCTCGGGTAGATACCATTTCATCCTTTTTTAGTAAAATTGATTTTAGCATTCAAAACAGGGAGTTTAAAACCGTAACCGGTTGGTTCAATGATAAAAAGCTAAGCGTAATTTCTACAGGAATTGGCACCGACAACATCGATATTGTTGTAAATGAATTGGATGCCTTAGCAAATATTGACCTGGAAAAAAGGGAAATAAAAAAAGAACATACTAAATTACACATTGTACGCATTGGTACTTCTGGCGGATTACAATCTAATCTTCCAGTAAATTCATTTGTGGTTTCAAAAAAATCGATTGGGTTCGATGGAATGTTGAATTTTTACGCCAACCGCGAAAATGTTTGTGATTTACCGTTTGAAAAGGCCTTTAAATTATTCACAGATTGGGATGATTCTTTACCCACTCCTTATATAGTAGACGCATCTAAGGAATTAATTTCCAAATTTAACGGTATTGAATTCACAAAAGGAGCTACCATTTCGGCGCCCGGATTTTATGGACCACAAGGTCGGGTACTTCGTTTGCCTTTGGCAGTGCCTGAATTAAATAAACAAATTGAAGCGTTTGAATTTGAAAACCTGAAAATAACCAACTTTGAAATGGAAAGTTCTGCCATTTACGGACTTTCTAAAATGCTTGGACACGAAGCTTTAACCGTTTGTTTAATAATTGCAAACCGGGTTACACTTTCGGCGAATGAGAGTTACCGGGAAAAAATGATTCATTTAATACAATTAGTTCTGAGCCGACTTACAAAGTGATTTTTGTATGATAAAAAGCAAACTTGATGCCTTGATAAATTTACTCGACGATCCCGACAAAGCTGTTTTTGAACTGGTTGAAAAAGAACTTTTGAAAGAAAGTAACGAGATAATTCCGATGTTGGAAGAAAAGTGGGAATCCAGTTTTGATGTAAATTACCAGGAAAGAATTGAGAATTTAATTCAAAGTTTGCAGTTTAAAGAAACCTACACAAAGTTGAAGTTGTGGATTAATACCAATACAAACGAACGCGATTTATTTACTGGATTTTGGATAGTCGATCAGTTTCAATATCCCGATTTAAATCTTACAAGTATTCAATTAAAAGTTGAAAATATAAGGAGGAAAATTTGGCTGGAGCTAAATAACTCATTGACTTTATTGGAGAAAACGACCATTTTAAATCATTTTTTCTTCAATATTAATGGGTTTTCTATCAATCATAGTAATAAGAATTCGTCTCAAAATTGTTTTCTAAGCCAGATTTTAGATTCTAAAAAGGGAAATTCCGTTTCCTTAAGTGTTTTTTACACCATTTTGGCACGTCAATTAGAGTTGCCGGCCTATTTTATTGATTTTCCTAAAACCCCACTAATTGCTATTGTTGAGCCAAAATTAGCAAGAAAAGTACATGGTGGCCTAATTAATTCCGATGTTTTGTTTTACATCAATCCAACACACAAAGGAGCAATCACCAGTATTAAAGAGATTAAATACCATCTATTAAAGAATGAATTTCTTCCTTTGCATCTTTATACAGAACCTAAATCGGATGTTCTGTTTATTCAAAGGTTACTTGAATCACTGGAAAAATCGTATCAATCCTTGGGAATGACAGATAAGGAAGAACAAATTCAGCAACTACTTCAACTTTTTATTCAATAAAAAAGCCTTTTAGTCGGCTGACCAAAAGGCTTTCATTTCATATTATTCTTTTACTTGCTATTTCGCATAACTTACTGCTCTGGTTTCCCTGATAACAGTAATTTTAATTTGTCCTGGATAAGTCATTTCATCCTGAATTCGTTTTGAAATATCATACGACAATTGTTCTGTATCTTGATCACTCATTTTATCAGCACCAACAATTACGCGTAATTCGCGACCAGCTTGAATAGCATACGTTTTCATCACTCCAGGATACGAAAGCGCCAAGTCTTCAAGATCTTTCAATCGTTTAATATACGACTCAACAATTTTGCGTCGAGCACCTGGTCTTGCACCAGAAATCGCATCGCAAACCTGAACGATAGGTGCAATTAATGTTTGCATCTCCACTTCGTCGTGGTGCGCTCCAATAGCATTGCAAATATCCGGCTTTTCTTTGTATTTCTCAGCTAGTTTCATACCAAGAATGGCGTGTGGCAATTCCGGCTCATCGTCAGGCACCTTACCAATATCGTGTAGTAATCCTGCACGTTTCGCTTTTTTTGGATTCAAACCCAATTCAGATGCCATGGTTGCGCACAGGTTGGCGACTTCGCGCGAGTGCTGCAATAAGTTCTGTCCGTAAGACGAACGGTATTTCATTTTACCAATTAAACGAATCAATTCAGGATGTAATCCGTGAATTCCCATGTCAATTGTAGTCCGTTTACCTGTTTCGATAATCTCCTCTTCAATTTGCTTCTTCACTTTACCAACCACCTCTTCAATACGAGCCGGATGGATTCTACCATCGGTAACTAATTGGTGAAGCGCCAATCGGGCAATTTCCCTTCTAACAGGGTCAAAAGCTGAAAGTACAATTGCTTCCGGTGTATCGTCAACCACAATTTCAACTCCGGTAGCCGCTTCCAGCGCACGAATATTACGTCCTTCGCGCCCAATAATTCTTCCTTTAATTTCATCGCTTTCGATGTGGAAAATAGTAACGGCATTTTCTACGGCAGTTTCGGTTGCAACTCGTTGAATGGATTTAACAACTATTTTTTTAGCTTCTTTGTTAGCGGTTTGTTTCGCTTCTTCCATTATTTCGTTAACGTAAGAAATAGCTTCCGTTTTAGCTTCTTCTTGCAACGATTCAACCAATTGCGACTTGGCCTCGTCAGCCGAAAGTCCTGAAATCTGCTCCAACTTTTCAAGATGCTGTTTATGTGCTTTATCCAGCTCTTCAGTTTTGTGTTCGACTCGTTGTAACTGGTTATTCAAATTTTCGCGAATAGCATCAACTTCTTTGCGAGTTGTTTCAAATTCACTTGATTTTCTATTCAACTCATCGCGACGCAAATTTAAATTACTTTCACGTTGTTTGTGTTTGTTTTCAAAACTGCCAAGAACGGCATTTCTTTCGTTAACGTACTTTTCATGATCCGATTTCAACTGCAAAAACTTCTCTTTTGCCTGCAAAATCTTATCTTTTTTTATCACATTTGCTTCAGATTCACCCTCAGCAATAATTCGCTGTTTCTTCGACTTTAGCGCTTTGTCCCAAATAAAATAGGCCAAAGCACCGCCGACAATAAACCCAACTGCGACAACTATTATCATTTCTGCATCCATTTCTCTTGTTTTAATTATTAAAATATAAAGCCCGCAAAAGAACTTTCTCAGTTAATTTGAGAAGGTTCTGATACGGGCTTTGATAAATATATTCTACGATTTATTTCTTCTTTTTCTCGTTCAAAAAATCCGAAATATCGTCGTTTAAATTTTTTAATTCATCAATGAATAGAGAACTATCGTCACGATTTTGCAGCTCTGTGTTGTTTAACGCAACCTGAAAAGCTGTCATCGCCAAAATATCTTGAGATTCCTTATCTCGAAACGTTTCTCTAAATTTAGTAACCGTTTCGTTTACCATTTTTGCAGCTAACCGGTATCTCTCTTCTTCTGTGCGATTAATGTGTAGCGGATAAATCCGCCCATCAATCTTAATATTTATACTTAGTTTCTTATTCTCAACTGCCATTACTCATTTAGTAATGCGATACATTTATCAATTTCCCGTACCAATTTATTTATTTTCTGTTTAGCTTCCCGGTTTTCATCGACTCCCGATAAAAGTAAGGTTGCTATTTTCAGTTGCTCATTTCTCTGACTAATTTCCAATTTATCCTTCTCCAACAATTTTAAATCTGATTTTAAATCTAACACTTTATTTTCCAGCAATTTAATTTCATTTTCCAGATTACCATATTCCCGGAACAACCGCTGCGTATTAGCTTTTAAATCGTTAAGAAGTATGTTATCTTCTTCTGTCATTTTAGCTGCATTTCGTCAACAAAGTTAATATTTTTAACCTATTGTAAAAGCAATTCGAAATTATTGAGATAAAATATTGCTAACACTCACCTGTTAAGTAAACCGGAAAAGATTAAATTTACACCCTTTACAACATTTTATAGTTTATTAAATGAGGAAAATTCTGTTGTTTTTTGCACTGTTAGGTTCAATCTTTGCCATCGGACAAAACGGTTATTATGCCAGTCCTGTAAAAATCCCACTGTTATTAAGTGGAAGTTTTGCAGAATTAAGAAGCAATCATTTTCATTCTGGCATCGACATTAAAACACAAGGAGTTACAGGAATTCCAATTTATGTGGTTGCAGATGGTTTTATATCCCGCATTTCAGTCTCATCAATAGGGTTCGGAAACGCTCTTTACATTGACCACGCCAACGGAACGACAACAGTTTACGGGCATTTAGAAAGTTTCAGAGGCGACATAGCTAAATATGTCAAAGAAAATCAATACCGACAAAAATCGTTTAAAGTTGATTTGAAAGTTTTACCGAAAGAATTCCCTTTGAAAAAAGGAGATGGAATTGCCAAAAGTGGAAATTCAGGAAGTTCGGGTGGGCCACATTTACATTTCGAAATTAGAGATACAAAATCGGAAGAGCCTCTTAACCCGTTAAAATACGATTTCGATATAAAAGATGGTATTCCACCAAAAGTTTTTTCACTGATGATGATTCCACTTTCCAACGATTCGTATGTAATAGACGACAACAGAAAAAGACGGTTCCCGATTGTTTTTTATGATGGAAAATATCACATCAAAAATAATCCCACTGTTTCGGTTTACGGAGAAATTGGCTTTGCAATAGAAACCAACGATTACTTTGATAATTCTTTGAACAAATGTGGCATTTATTCCCTTCAATTAACAATTGATGACGAATTGTATTTTTCGCACCAACTCGATCGATTTTCTTTCGACGAAAGCCGCTACATTAATAGTCTTATCGATTACGAAACGTTTATTAACTTAAAAAGAAGATTTCAGAAAACATGGATTGAACCGGGGAATAAACTTAGTACGTATAACTACCTAAAAGAAAATGGAACTTTTAAAGCACGTGGAAATAAAATTCATCAAGTTAAAATTCAGCTAAAAGATACATACGGCAATACTTCTATGCTTGAATTTAAAGTGGTGAGTAAACCAGCAAAAATTACTCAAACACAAAAAACATTCGACAAAGAATTTAGATATGAACGTGAAAACAAATTTGAAACCAAGGATTTTCAATTAAATATTCCACAAGGAGCTTTGTACGACAACCTTGATTTTGAATACAAAACACTTCCGCATGCGCTTGGCTATTTTTCCGAAATTCATGTAATCCACAAAAACACAGTTCCTTTGCATAAAAGTGCAAACATCAAAATTCAAACAAAAAGTTTACCTCAAAATTTAGAGTCAAAAGCGTTAATAGTAAACATCGACGACAAAACCGGAAAATTTTGGGCCGCAGGAGGTAATTTTGAAAAGGGTTGGATTAATTCTTCAATTCGCACATTTGGGAATTATGCAGTTAGAGTTGATACTATTCCTCCAAATATAAAACCATTGAGTATTCAAACAAACAATAAATTAACGGAATCAAACCAAATCCGTTTTAAAATTTCGGATGATTTGGCTGGAATAGAAAAAATTAAGGGTTTCTTAGATGGAAAATGGGCCTTGTTTGAATACGATGCGAAAAATAATTTGATTACCCATAAATTTGACAAAGAACGATTTGATTTCAACAAAAACCACCAGCTAAGATTAACCGTTTCGGACTACAAAAATAATGTTACAACTTATGAAGCCACTTTCTGGAAATAAAATTAAGGTAATTGGAGCAATGTCTGGGACTTCGTTGGATGGACTTGACCTTGCCGCAGTTGAATTTACCTTTCAAAACGAAAAGTGGGATTTTAAAATAGTAGCTGCTAAAACAGTTTCTTATTCAGAAAGCTGGCTTAAAAAGTTGATTGACGCCCCCACTCTTTCGGGTGAAAAATTAATCGAATTGCATGCTGAATACGGTAATTTTATTGGCACAAAAATTAATGAATTCAAAAAAGAAACTGGCTTTAAACCGGATTTTATTTCGTCGCACGGACACACCATTTTTCATCAACCAGACAAACATTTTACTTTTCAGCTTGGAAATGGCGCTGAAATTGCCTCCGTTACAGAAACAAAAACTATTGCCGATTTCAGAACCACCGATGTTGCTTTGGGCGGACAGGGTGCGCCACTGGTTCCGGTTGGCGACAAACTTTTATTTAGCGATTTTGAATACTGCTTGAATTTAGGTGGATTCGCCAATGTCTCTTTCGAAAAAGACAAGCAACGAATTGCTTACGATAATTGTCCGGTTAATTTTGCTTTGAATTATTTTGCTAAAAAACAGGGTTTCCCTTACGATAAAAATGGAAAATTGGGAAGACAAGGAGAACTAAATAAACTTCTATTAGAAGAATTAAATAACCTAGATTATTATCAGAAAAAACCTCCAAAATCATTAGGCCGCGAATGGATGGAAGAATTATTTTTTCCTGTTCTGGAAAAATATAATATTTCGGATTTAGATAAAATGCGAACCATTTACGAACATGTTTCAATTCAGGTTGCAAAAATCAGTTCTGTCAACGATAATTTATTGATAACCGGAGGAGGAGCATTTAACACCTTTTTAATTGAACGAATAAAACAACATTCAAATTTAAATATTGTAATTCCAGAACCTGAAATTGTTAATTATAAGGAAGCATTAATTTTTGCATTTTTAGGTGTTTTGCGCATTCAGAATAAAATCAACTGCTACGCTTCTGTAACAGGTGCTACAACAGATAGTTCGTGTGGAATTATTTTTCCCGTCTAAATTCTAAAACACGATTTTCATCATTCTTCAACTGTGTCAATTGGTGTAATTTGGTACAAATTTAAATTCAATTGAAATGAAATTTAATCCGGCGCAAGCCATTTAAAATTTACAACAATTTGGTGAATTTGGTGGGGTAAATCCTTCGATAACAGACTCTTCAACTTATACTTTTCTTGAAGGGGAGACCATGGAAGATACTTTTCTTGGCAAAATGGAAGGATGTTTCCTTTATTCACGCCACTGGAATCCAAGTAACAAATACCTCGCCGATGCTTTGTCGGCCATGGAAAACACAGAGTCTGCCTGGGTAACTGCTTCCGGAATGGCTGCAATTACTTGCGCTTTGTTACAACTTTGTAACTCGGGCGACCACATTATTACAAGTGTTACTACATACGGCGGTACATACGCATTTCTAAAAAACTGGTTGCCAAAATATAACATTGAAGTCTCGTTTGTTGATATTACTAATATTGACCAGGTAAAAAATGCGATGCAATCCAACACCAAAGTAATTTATACCGAAAGCGTAACCAATCCACTTTTGCAAGTATCGAACATTCCTGTTCTGGCACAAATTGCTCACGAAGCTAACGCTAAATTACTGGTTGACAACACATTCACTCCCATGATAATTTCTCCGGCCACCCTTGGAGCCGATGTTGTTGTTTATAGTATGACTAAATTTATAAACGGGAAAAACGATTGTGTTGCAGGAGCAATTTGTGGATCCAACGAATTTATCAACCAACTCTCCAATGTAAATGATGGAACGGCCATGTTACTGGGGCCAGTACTCGACCCATTGCGTTCATCGGGTATTTTGAAAAACCTGAATACGCTGCACATTCGAATGATTCAACACAGTAAAAATGCAAAGTTTCTGGCAGAAAAATTTGAAAAAGAAAGATTTAAAATAAAATATCCCGGGTTAAAAAGTCATCCTCAACATAAATTACATAGGAAGTTAATGAATGAAGAGTTCGGATTTGGAGGCATTTTTTCGCTTGATTTTGAAACAGAAATAAAAACCAACCAAATGATGCAGAAAATACAAAATGCCGGAGTCGGTTATTTGGCTGTTTCATTGGGTTATTTTAAAACACTTTTTAGTTGTTCGGGGCACAGCACTTCTTCCGAAGTTCCTTTAGGAATTCAAAAAGAAATGGGACTTTCTGAAGGATTGGTGCGCTTTTCGATTGGCCTGGATAGTAACATCGAAGATACTTTTCAAAAAATCATGAGTTGTTTTTAATTAAAGATTCCATCTTTCTGTTCACAATTGAGAGAGATGGAATCCAATTATATTTCAAAATTCAAAGCGACAAAAATCATAAACTCATGTTCTGAAATTATTATCTTTGCTTCCTTCAAAAAAATAAAAAACATATTATAATGAGACGAGCAGGGCATATACTGGCATGCAAGAAGATTATTCTTCTACGAGTTACACGTGTTGCCGTTTAAAACAAACAATTATAAACATGAAAAAAATTTCAACAATTGGAGTACTAATTTTTGTATTCCTGATGGTAAATTATCAGATTTCAAATGGATGTACCAATTTTCTGATTACAAAAGGTGCATCAATTGACGGTTCAACCATGATTACTTACGCTGCCGATTCGCACACCTTATTTGGCGAATTGTATTTTCAACCGGCACAAGATCACCCGGCGGGTACAATGCGCGATATTTATGAATGGGACACTGGAAAATATTTAGGACAAATTCCACAACCGGCACACACATACAGTGTAATTGGGAATATGAATGAGTTTCAGCTAGCCATTGGCGAAACAACTTATGGTGGACGAAGCAAACTTTCTAAACAAACCGGAGCAATTATGGATTATGGGAGTTTAATTTATGTCGCACTTCAACGTGCAAAAACAGCCCGCGAAGCCATCGAGGTAATGACCAATCTTGTGGCAGAATTTGGATATTACAGTTCTGGTGAATCTTTCTCCATTTCCGACGCGAACGAAGTTTGGATTTTAGAATTGATTGGAAAAGGCGAAGGTGAAAAAGGTGCAGTTTGGGTGGCAGTAAAAGTTCCTGATGGATATATTAGCGGACATGCCAACCAAGCTAGAATTACTACTTTCCCCTTAAACGATTCAGACAATTGTATTTATGCAGAAGACGTTATCTCTTTTGCGCGCGATAATAATTGGTACAAAGGGAAAGACAAAGATTTTAGTTTTTCGGATGTTTATGCTCCGGTTGATTTTGGTGGTGCACGTTTTTGTGATGCCCGCGTTTGGGCCGGTTTTAACAAAGTAACCAGCGGAATGAATGACTTTACTGCATATGCAATGGGTGAAGTTGAACATGGAGGAGAAAATAATTTTCCTACCAACCGAATGCCGCTTTGGGTTAAACCAGATAATAAAGTTTCTGTTCAGGATGTAATGGGAATGATGCGCGACCATTTTGAAGGAACTGATTTAGACATGACAAAAGATTTGGGAGCGGGTCCGTACCAACTTCCGTACCGTTGGCGAGGATTAACCTGGAAAGTTGATTCAGTAGAATATTGCAACGAACGTGCCATTTCGACACAACAAACCGGATTCTCGTTTGTGGCTCAGAGCCGCAACTGGTTACCCGACCCAATTGGAGGAATCTTGTGGTTTGGCGTTGACGATGCTTCCAGCACTTGTTATGCACCAATGTACTGTGGAATGACAGAAATACCTGAATGTTTTGCAGTTGGTAATGGAGACATGCTTACCTACAGCGAAACTGCAGCTTTCTGGGTGTTCAACCAGGTTACTAATTTTACCTATTCGCGCTACAGCGATATGATTAAAGATGTTCAAAAAGTTCAAAAAGAACTGGAAAACAAATTTGTTGCATACACTGCCGTTATTGATAAAGCTGCAGAAACGTTATACAATACTTCCGACGAGGTTCAAGCCAGAAAATTTATTACTGAATATTCGGTAAACGAAGCCAATAACATGACCCAGCGATGGAAAGAATTGGGGCAATATCTTTTGGTAAAATACATGGACGGTAATATTAAACGCGAAAAAGATGGCGAGTTTGTACGTACAGAAACCGGAATGGCACCTTCTCCGATATTTGCAGGATACCCCGATTGGTGGTACAAAGCAATTGTAAAAAGCACTGGCGACCATTTTAAAGTTATAGGAAACAGTCATTAGAAATTAGTTTAAAGTAATAAGTCGTAAGTTGAGGCGTGCTGCGGTTTTTCATGAATAGCAAACAAGTCTCATTTACATCCAAATCCCAAAGGATCTCAGGATGAATAACACTGATTTTCAACTTGGTGCCAGCAAAAATAAGTAACACGACACAACCCGAAACTAGTTAGAAAAGTTAAGTTTCATTTACCGCTACGAATTAATAGTTATTGAAAATATTACCAGATAAATACTTGTATATTTCTTTAATCTGAAAATCAGCTGAATAGTGCAAAATTGGTGACCATATTTGTTTGGAGAAAAGAAAATTTTATTACTTTTGCCACCCGATTTATGCAATCTCTTGTCGGTCGAATGACGGATTACATTGCCAACAATAAAAATATTTAAAATGGATTTAATAAAATTTGTAGAAAACGAATTCGCAGCTGGAACAGCAGATTTGCCTAAATTTGGCGCAGGCGACACAGTAACAGTTAGTTATAAAATTCGTGAAGGAAGTAAAGAGAGGATTCAGAACTTCCGTGGAGTAGTTATTCAAATTCGTGGAAGAGAAGCTACCAAAACTTTTACCGTTCGCAAAATGTCAGGTAATATCGGCGTAGAAAGAATTTTTCCTATGTTTTCGCCTTTTATCGACAAAGTTGAAGTGAACAAACACGGTGCCGTTCGCAGAAAAAGATTGTTCTACTTACGCGAATTAACAGGTAAAAAAGCACGTATCAAAGAAAAAAGATTCTAGAAGATTTAAAATCTCATACAAAGAAAAGCCTCTTCGCAGAGGCTTTTTTTTTGTCACAATATTTGATTCATCATCAATTAAGATAAAATGAAGGATACTAGAACAACAAATTTACTTTTACTAATAATTATAATTCCGCTTGTTTTTTATTTGCTAAAAATATTGTCATTTATCTTTATTCCACTTGTAATGTCAATGTTTATTGCTTTGCTGTTTTTGCCATTAATGCGTTGGCTAAAAAAAAGGAAAATTCCAAAACCAATCAGTATTTTAATTGTAATATTAATAATTGCAGGTGTATTTAAAATTGGTGGTAAATTAATTCAAATTTCGAGCAACGAAATATTGGCAAGCGAAGGTCTGTTTTTTGGGAAAGCGGAATCTAAAATTGTTGACTTAATTGCAATAATTGAAGGATTTTTTGGAATTGAACGGTTACAAGGGGAAAACGTTTTGATGCATTATTTTAAAGGAAATAATTTTATTGAAAAATTTGGATTTACCCTTGATTTTATAATCGGCTCACTTTCTATGACATTAATGACTGCCTTTTTTGTTGTACTATTACTTGCTGAATCAATCAATTTTCAAAATATCCTGAACAATACAATTTTTAAAGTGAGGCATTCTTCCATAAAAACGTTTATGAAAATTGAAAAAGACATCATTAAATTTGTCAAGGTAAAATTTATAATCAGTTTATTTACCGGTATTGGGTTTAGTCTTGTTTGTTTCTTTTTCGATGTGAGCTTTCCAATTTTTTGGGGACTGCTTGCATTTTCTATCAATTTTGTACAAATGATTGGATCGGTGATTTCAGTTGTCCTATTGGCACTCTTTGCATTTGTTGAACTTGATCCAACTGGAATTCTTTTCTTTTTCATTGTAACAATAATAGCCGTTCAGGTTTTAATGGGTGGAATTATTGAGCCAATTTTAATGGGAAAAACCTTTTCACTAAATGTTGTCACCGTATTGATAATGCTTATGTTTTGGGGCTATCTTTGGGGAATCCCAGGTTTTATTATGTCTATACCAATAACTGTTTTTATTAAAATTGTGTTGGATCAATTTCCAAAAACCAAAATAATCGCCGATTTAATGGGAGGAACGCCACCTGCTTTAAAATATATTAATCTGAAAACACCAACTTTGAAATAAACTATTCAGGATAACCCGTAATTTTTCGGATTCGATGGTAAAAACGTTTCAATTTCTTGTACATTTTTTTATACACCTCTTTGTACAACTGTTTGTATAATTTATGGTGCTTTTTATTGGGTTGAAACGTACTTTCATAGTGAACCATTTTTGCTATTGCTTCTTCAATTGAGTTGTAATTCCCGGTTCCATAAGCAGTTATAATTGCCGCTCCCAATCCGGATGCTTCAGCGGTTTTTCCCCGCGAAATGGACAGATTAAAAACATCGGAAGCAATCTGGCAGATTTCGTCGCTTTGCGAACCACCGCCTGAGACCGTAAGTTTTTGAATTTTTTTTCGGGATACTTTTTCAATTTTCTCCTTCCCTTCCAACAATCCAAAAGCGAGACCTTCAATTACCGACCGATAAATGTGTGATTTTTTATGAACATCACCAAAACCAATCATTGCGCCCTTTGCCGACGGATGCGACAAACCCGGACTCCAATAAGGTTGCACCACCAAGCCCATCGAACCTGGAGGCGATTTAGTTAACAATCCGTTCAGTACTTCTTCGGCCGAAATTCCTTTTGCTTTTGCCTCTTCTACTTCTTTTTGTGCAAATTGATTTTTAAACCAAGAAATCATCCAGAAACCGCGAAATATCTCCACTTCAGGATTGAATAACCCAGGCATTGCTGATGGATACGACGGCATAAAACGAATAGGTTCCAAATATTTTTTACTGGTAATTTGAATGGTTGCCGTGGTTCCAAAACTTAAGTTTGCCATTGTTTCCGATAAAACGCCCATTCCTAAAGTTCCACAACCTTTATCTGAACCACATGCGATTACTGGTAATCCAACAGGTATTCCTGTTAATCTGCTTGCCTGTTCGGTTATTTTTCCAATAATTTCGCCCGGCTGAATAATTTCAGGCAACTTCTCTTTTTCAACTTGAAATATTTTAGTGCTAAATGCCAGCAAATCACGACGATTTCCCCACTTCTGCTTTTTATAATCGAAGGGAACATGCCCGATTTGTGAAGCCATTGAATCTATAAATTCTCCGGTTAAACGATAATTCAGAAACCCGGAAACCTGCAAATATTTATGCGTTTTCTCCCATATTTCAGGTTGATTTTGCTTTATCCAGTTGCTCTTTCCATCCCGCTGAGCTTTATCTATCGAATCTGTCATGCCAATTATCCGAATCAGCAATTTCATTCCAAACCACGGTTTATAAACGGGTTCTGCTTTTCGCTGGTCGAGCCAAACAATTGTCGGACGAAGTGGAATACCCGCCTTATCCAAATTAATCATTGAAGCACGAATGGCAGTTACACCCACTCCTGCAATATTGGCAAAATGTTGCGGTTGGATTTTTTTCAGCTTTAAACAAGCCTCTTTAAGTGTTTCCCAGTAAATCTCAGGATCTTGTTCAGCCCAGCCGGGTTTTAGGCTTACATAAGGTTCAAAAAGTATTTTTTCGATTCCAAGAATTTCTCCGTTCAACGAAAAAAGTATAGCACGTAAACTTTGGGTTCCACAATCTATCGAAAGAATGGTTTCCGGCATAAATTTTTTTGCTAAAAGTAAGAAAAGGATTGACAATTTTTAGTGATGTGAATTGCTATTCGCATATCTTATACCATCGATTTAAAAAATCACCGTACGCGGAAAAGTGGATATGTAACAAAAAACTAACCAAAAAACCGGAACCAGGGTTGAGTTAACTATTCAGAAATATAATGGGTGATGCGAATTCCAATTTCCCTACAAAGATTTCCGCTTTACAAATTCAAACGGGCTTTTTATACGTTGAAAGTTTTGCGTAAGAATCATTTCTGCTGCCCGGCGACCGATTTCATTGTGATTGGTTGAAATAGTGGTAATTCCATCTTCCAGAATCTCTTTTAAGGGATTGTCGTTATAAGCCACAACTCCAACATCTTTTCCCAATTTCCAGTTTTTGCTTTTGCTGATTTTTATAAAGCGATACAAATCGTCGTCCGAAATTAAAACGAAGGCTTCTCCTTTTTTAACATCAGGTTCACACAACTGGTCGATTATTGAAAACTGCAGGTTATTTACCTGGCAAAAAATTTGAAATCCGCGAAGAATATTTTTTGAATAATATTCATTTACAGGAAATACCAAATTAATTTTTGTGTATTTCTGAATCAAGTCAATTCCCTCTTCCAGTGCAGATTGAATGTCTTTTTCGTACTCCTGATAAACCACTGGATAATCTTTTAATGCTTCCATATTTCGATCTACCAGTAGTACTTTTTCTTTGGGAATCTTGCGAATCACACTTTCAACGTCGGCGTTTTCATTTTTAAAATGGGGCAGAATTACAAAATAATCGTAATTGGTAAGTTGGTTATTTACAATCTCATCGAACTGTTCCAGATTGTAATTATAAATAAATACGTCGACATTTGCTTTATTGCCCATGTTTTCTGCGAGCGAATAATAGATACTTCGTTTGTAATTACTAAGCTTATTAAAAACAAGTGCAATCTTTATTTTATTATGAATATTTATTTGATTCACGTAAAATCCTTTTCCCCGAACAGAAGAAAGCACTCCATCTTTTTTTAGAAAAACATAAGCCTTTTCAACCGTGTCGCGCGAAAGAAGTAGCTCTTCGCTTGTCTCGTTAATGGAAGGAATGCGCTGTCCCTTTTTAAAAATACCGGCTTCTATATCCGATAAAATCAAATTTACAACCTGTTTGTATTTGGGTATTTCCGAATCGTGGTTTATGCGTACGTTGTAGCTCATTAAATTTTCTATAATAAAAACAAAAGTAAAAAGTGTTTTGCAGTATTCAAGAAAAGAGTGGAATTTAAGATGAATTTGAACAGATGACAAAACTTAAGGCTAAATTGGAAATGCAATACTTTAACTTTAGATTTCTAACGAGCCCGAAAAATCAATTCATTTATTCTCAAACTATTTCCCATTAATTTTAACCGTTGTGCGCCGATTTAACCGACGACCTTTTTTAGATTCGTTTGAAGCCACTGGCATTTTATCGCCATATCCAACCGATTTCAATCGAAAAGAATCAATATTATTTGTGAGCAAATATGCCACCACCGATTTTGCACGCAATTCAGAAAGTTCCTGATTTCGTTTTGGGCTTCCGGTATTGTCAGTGTGCCCTTGAATTTCAACTTTTAGTTCCGAATTATTTTTCAGGAATGAAGACAATTTTTGCAACTCCGCTTCCGACTCGGGTAAAATGCGAAACGAATCGGTCTCGAAATAAATATTATATAAATTCATTTCAGCACCAATTTTTATGGGATTCAATTTTATTTTAATTTTGTAAGGATTCGCAAGCGATTTTGAATCGTCCAATTGAAAAGACTGTGAATAAAACAGATATCCTTCTTCGGAAACGTTAAAAGCATAATTTGCACCAAGTGGAAAACAAAGCAAAGCTTCACCCTTTTCATCAGCAATTTCTGAACGTTTTTCGTTTTGATTGGAGAGATTAATTAGCTCAATTTTAGCATGAACAGGTTCATTTGTAATGGCATCGGTAACGCGTGCCTGGGCATAAGTAACAGGCTCGGGTTGCATATTTTTTTCCAATTCAAAAGTATAAATATCTAAGCCAGTTCCAATTTCGCGAGCCGAGGAGAAAAAAGCAGTTGTACCGTCGGCACTAATAATTAGCCCCTGCTCATCTTCCATGGTGTTTAATGGATATCCAAGATTCACCGATTCAGAAAAAGTGTTATCCTCTTTTAATTGTGAGCTAAACAGGTCAAACCCCCCCATTCCTATATGATAATCCGATGCATAATAAAATCCTTTGTTATTGGCATGAATAAAAGGAGAAATTTCATCACCGGGCGTATTTATACTATCGCCCAAATTTTCCGGCTCGCCCCAAATAATTTGCCCACTCCCCTTCTGCTCAAAAAATTCGGCTCGCCAAATGTCCTTTTTCCCTTTACCGCCTGCGCGGTTACTCGAAAAATACAAATATTTATTATCAGAAGAGAACGAAGGTTGCGTTTCCCACGATTTAGAATTAACTGGCGGTCCAATATTCCGTGGTGTGCTCCACTTTCCTTTTACTCTTTTTGAATAGTAAATATCGCAACTCCCATAACCATCGGAACGATTACAGGCGGTAAACAACAGGTATCTTCCATTTACGGATAACGATTGTGCTCCTTCGTTTTTCGATGTATTAATTTCTACAATCGGTTGAGCTAGGTTCCATTCATCCAACTTGTAGTCAGACACAAAAAAATCTTCTTGTGGAATTTGCTCTTCCTTTTTAAGTAAACGCGTAAAAACCAAATGTTTCTGGTTGATGGACAAACTTGGCCAATATTCATCGTCTGCCGAATTAACTTTTTCACTTAATCTTATGGGGCGAAATTCAACTGGGTGTTTTTTAGCTTCAATTGCGAACTCGCAATTATCAATTTTTCGACGAACCTCGTCTTTACGAATATTGGTTATTTTTGCAATTTGCAGGTACTTTTCGAAATAAACTATCGCCTTTTCATATAATCCAATTGAATAGCCTGCCTCAGCCAAACGATAAAAAATTGCAGGATTATCCGAATATTTCAGCGCATTCTCCAGGTTTTTAATTTCCAAATCAATTGAATCAACTTCGTGGTAAATATCGGCTAACAAAAGTGAAGCATTTATAAATTCAGGAGATTTATCTAATATTTTATTGGCTTCCTTGATTGCATCTACAACATTATCTAACAAATAAAATTTACGGGCTTTCTCAAACTGTTTTTGAGTTCTGGAATCGTTTTGGGATAAAACACTAAAACTCAGAAAAATAAAGAGTAGAAGAAGCAAATAATGTACTTTCTTTTTTGTAAGAATTCGAATCATATTTACAAACCTATTTTCTGTTAAACGAAGATAGTAATGTAATATTCTTGTCATCGTTTTTAGCAGGGTTTTCAGTATAAATTTAATAAATTTAAGTATTAACGCTTAAGCTTCTAATACTCAACAACTAAGAAAAGCCAAAAAAGTTCAATCAAAGTGTGTAACTTTCATGAAAATTATTTATTTTTCAATCGTGAATTTTTAATTATTTAAACACTTTATTTTTATCGACTTACAAAAAAATGATGAAAAAGAATGTAAAAAGAAGCCATTCAGGTTTCGAAGTTGACTACGATTCTTATCCTGGTAAAAAAGTAGCTGGTCCAAAAGACAAAAGTTCAAAAAGGAAACTTTCCATTTATGACGATTACGAGGATGATGAAGAGTATATAATTAATAAAAAAAATAAAATTCGTCACAAGTAATGGAATGTTCTTTCCACGTTTTTAATCCTTATTCTTATCTGAAAATGAGATAGAATTTTTTCAACATATTACTTTTACCCCAATCAAAAGTGTCCACTATATTCGCATTGTAATGGAATTCGTAAAATACATCAATTTTTTGGACAAATTATTTCGTGTGGTTAATGTTTCTGGCAACATGGGACGAATTCCTAGTCCTTTTTCCAAAAAAATCAAATACAACTAAAACCGTCAATTCTCTGTTATTTTTACTGTGGTTCTACGATTTAGTTGTCGCCCGGTCTCAGTTTCATTTGATTCAATTGGAAGTGTATCGCCATAACCCGCAAATTTCAATCGCGATAATCCAATATTATTAGAAATCAAATAATCTACAACCGATTTTGCCCTTAATCCGGAAAGTTCCATATTGTTTTCAGAATTACCAGTATTATCTGTGTGTCCCTGAATTTCAACTTTAACTCCATTGTTATTCTCTAAAAAGGAAATCAGTTTTTGTAAACCCATCTCCGATTGAGGTAGAATTACATAGGAATTTGTTTCGTAGTAAATGTTGTACAAATCGATTTCGGAACCAACTTCTATTGGCTCTAACCCGATATTAAATTCAAAAGGATCTGATATTGAATTTAATTTGCCGGATGTAACGGATTTTGAAAAAAACATAAAATCTTTTTCTGAAATATTAAAAGTGTAATTTCTGTTTGCCCTTAAACACAGCATCAGTTCGCCATTTTTATTAATATTTTCAAGTTTATTTTCAGCCGAACCGCTATTCTGATCAACTACTTCAAGTTTAGTTTGAATAGGAAAACCAGAGTTTTGATTAACTACTTTAACATGAACATAAAAATTTGAACCCGTACTTAAACCTCTGGTTAAATTAAACGAAAATATTTCGAGGCCTTCGCCTTTTACACGAGCAGCAGAAAAATAGGCGGTATCGCTAATTAAACTAATTACCAGACCCAATTCGTCGGCATTTGTATTTACGGGATAACCAAGATTAACTAATTCGCCAACCGAACCGGAGTTTTCAACATCAGCTTCATAAAGATCGTACCCGCCCATGCCAGAATGATTGTTAGAAGCAAAATATAATTGTTGGGTTTTAAGATGAAAAAATGGCGATATTTCATTTCCCCTGGTGTTAACAGCTTCAATATTTTCCGGTGTACTCCAAACAGGCAAACCATCTTCACCAAACCGGATCAGTTCAGCTCTCCAAATGTCTTTTTCACCAATACTTCCAATACGATTGCTTGTAAAATATAAATGTTTGGTTTCGGGGGTAAAATGAGGTTGAGCTTCAGATTTTTCAGAATTCAGGTTACTCCCGGCATTGGCTGGCAAGCTCCATTTCCCAGCTATAAAACGCGAAAAATAGATGTCGTCGTCACCAAATCCATCCTCACGATTATACCCTGTGAAAAATATAACTTCCGGATCTGCTATTATGGTATCACTTCTATTTTCATCGGTAAATACTGAATCATTAATTTGTTCAGAAAACTCATTACTTAAAGTATCTCCTGAAATAAAATTATCGTCTGGTTTTAATTCATTTAAATTTCTGTCTTCCTGGATAAAAAATAATTTTTTTCCATCGGGCGAGGGAGTTGCCCAGTATTCATCGTTTGAGTCAGTAAACCGATTATTATTTACATAATTTTGTAACGATTGAATATTAAATATACAGCTTGCCCTTTTGCATGCGAGAGTAAATCTTATCTTCTCCGATATATATTTATAATTACTGTAAATATTGTAATAATATAAGGCTTCTGAATAGTTCCCCAACTTATAGTAGACTTCTCCCAACCTCCATTTTATATAAGGATGATCGTTTAATTTTGATGCTTCGTTTAGGTGATGGAGTTCAAGTTCCGGCTTCTTTGTTTCATCGTAAACATACGAGAGCAACATTTGAGCTCCCACGAACTCAGGTTTCTTTGTTAAAATACGATTGCATATTTCGATGGTTCGGGTATAATTCGATTCAGAATATTGCTTTTGAGCCTCCGTTAACAGAGTTTTAACCTCACTGTCATCCTGCGCGTGCGTTTTATTGTTAATGCCAATAAAAAGCAAAATCAGAGTTACAAACAACAATTTGGCAATACTAAATTTCATACTATTTACATTTTATTCAGTACCAAGATTACAAAATTGCAAATAAAAACCATTATTAAAACTACACAAGTAATACGATATATAAAAATGAATAATTATCAACATTTCGTTTTTTCATCAACAAAGTAAAAAGCTATTTCCCATAAAATGCCTCAATTCCTGGATAATGGTATTTTGCTTTTGCAATATTTTCAGGAAAGTGAAAATAAGACAATTTTGCTTTGGCATATTCGGTTCCCTCGTTGTCGAATAACGAACATTCAATTTTTGCCAAACGTTTTTCAGTTGAAATTAGTTTTCCACGCACAGTAATTTCACCTTTCGAAATGGTCAGTGGTTTCAAATATTCAACATTCATTGCTGCCGTAACTCCTGCTGTTTTCATTTTTATAAGAACGATCCAACCTGCCAATTCATCAAGCAGCGTAGCTTGAATTCCACCGTGCAAAACACCCGTCCAACCTTCCAACGATTTCCGTGGTTGCCATTTTGCAATTAATTCGTCTCCATCTTCCCAAAAATCGAGCTGTAATCCAATTTCGTTAAAAGGAGAACATCCAAAGCAATTATAATCGTGTTTGGTTCCCATTTCGAGAAAGGGATTTTTTATTTTTCTCATTTGTTATTATTAACAAAAACAGGCCGGTCAAAACCAGCCTGTTATATATTTTTTCGAGCTACTAATGTTAGTTATTTCCTAAAATTAATGGCATACCATCTTTTCCACTACCAATAACAATTACTTTAGAATTTGGTGATTTTGATAATTCTAAAGTTGCTTCTATACCACGCATTTTAAGTAAGCTTGGCGTTAAACTATTATTAATAATTTTATTTGCCGCTGATTCTCCTTCTGCTGCAATTCGTTTACGCTCTGCTTCAGATTGCTCTTTTGTCAATCTAAACTCGTAAGCCAAAGACTCTTGTTCCTGGCTTAATTTGCTTTCAATGGCATTTTTAATTTGTTCAGGTAAATTAATCGAACGAATTAGCAATGCTTTCATTCCAATGTAATTATCTTCCAACACTTTAAAAGTTTCATTCGTTATCGCCTGTTCAACTTCAGCCCTTTTTGTTGAATAAATTTCTTCGGCAGTATATCGTCCGGCCACTTGACGTACCGATGAACGTACTTCAGGAATTACAAGAACATTGCTATAATTTATTCCAAATCGTTCGTGCAAATAACCAATTTTATCGTAAGTTGGATTAAATCGAACGGTTACATCCAAGGAAATAGACAACCCATTTTTATCTAATACGTCCATTGGTTCATCACGCTGCTGCTCGCGTACATCGTATAAATGCAAAACGTTCCATGGTGCAATAACATGAAAACCTTCGCCATAAATATTTTCTTTGTCCAAACCCGATGTGTAAGGTTTAAAGATAACGCCACGGATACCCGGATCGATTATTTTAAAAATACGACCTCCAGACAGTAACAATACAAATAATATCACTACTGCAATTACAATGTAAGATGTTTTAAAATTGAATTTCATGCGTTTAAAATTTTAATTATTTTTAATGATAACACATGTAACTCCCATGAAATATAATCATATTATGCATTTGATTTTTTATCATGGTCGTTTCATAATGCTTATTTTTTAACGCTACAAAGGTACAAAGTTTAGCGAATCTGTTAAGTTTTAAACTTTCTTTATTAATATTTGAAGTATTCACCTTTTTTATAACCTAGTCAAAACATTATATTTGGCTTTCTAAAAATATATAAAATGAAACGAATCCTTATTTTACTCTTATTACTTGCATGTTTTAATGCAACTTATTCTCAAGATTTTTTTAATACTGACTTTGATAAAAGTAAAAAATATATTGTTCTAACAAATCCCATTGTTCGAAACCTGCAAACAATTCAGTACCTCACAAATGCGGATCTGCTTCATGTTAACGACCGCAAAATGAAGTTTGTATGTGTATATTACACCGGGCAAAATTACGATTTTAGCTTGACGAAAAAATACATTGCTGAAAATAATCTTAAGAACTATTTTTTACAGGAAATTAATGGCGAACTAAACGAAGAAAATATATTTGAACCCAATGAATGCACGGAGCAATTAAAAAAGGTTTTCGACAATTCGGTTGGTGTTTTCTTTTTTGGTGGTCCCGATATTCCACCGGATATTTACGAAGAAGAAAATACTCTTTCGGTTGTAACTGATCCGGGAAGACACTATTTTGAAACTACTTTTCTATTTCATCTTCTGGGAAGCTCCCGCAACAACAATTTCGTTCCCTTTTTGCAAGAAAAACCTAATTATATGGTTACCGGCTTTTGCTTGGGAATGCAAACCATGAATGTTGCCACCGGAGGTACTTTAATTCAGGATATTCCTGCGGAAATTTATGGTGCAGAAACTCCGAAAACAACACTGGAAATTGGCAGAGCCAACTTGCACAGAAACTATTGGCAGGAAATTTCGAACGACACACTTTTAATGGGAATCAATCTACACACCATAAATTTTACCGAACATCCTTTTTTTACCGAAAATATTAATATCTCGAAACGGTGGAAGCCTCGCATTTACAGCAGCCACCATCAAGCAATAGAGAAACTAGGAAAAGGAATGGAAGTAACCGCACTTTCGGCTGATGGAAAAATTATTGAGGGAATTGTACATAAAAAATATCCAAATGTTTTTGCTGTGCAGTTTCACCCTGAGGTTTC
>CAYZBC010000023.1:0-32061 GCA_964476535.1 uncultured Maribellus sp. | reverse complement strand
GTGGAAGTATTGTAGGTATTCGTTTGGCTAACATTGTTTTTCCTGAACCTGGTGGGCCAACTAAAATGATATTATGACCACCGGCTGCGGCAATTTCAAGGGCACGTTTAACATTTTCCTGACCTTTTACATCCGAAAAATCGAGTGAGTTATTATCCACCTTGGCAGAAAATTCAGCTCGGGTATCAACAAATGTTGGTTCTAAATCCGATTCGTCATTCAAAAAATCAATAACTTCTTTAATATTTTCAACACCATAAACTTTCAGACGGTCAACTACGGCAGCTTCGCGTGCATTTTGTTTTGGGAGAATAAAACCCTCGAATTCTTCTTTCCGCGCATTAATAGCTATCGGCAAAACACCTTTTATGGCTTGCAGGGTTCCATCTAACGAAAGCTCACCCATTAAAACATACTTTGATAATTTGTCGGAATTAATTTGTTTGGATGCGGCCAACACGCCGGCTGCCAAAGGTAAATCGTATGCCGAACCTTCTTTCCGAATATCAGCCGGAGCCATGTTGATGATGATTTTATATTTTGGCCATTTATACCCATTTAACCGAAGGGCAGATTCAATGCGTTGCTGGCTCTCTTTTACAGCGCTGTCGGGCAAACCAACCAGCATAAATTTTATTCCCTTGGTAACATCAACTTCAATGGTTATTGTAGTGGCATCGATTCCAAAAACTGCGCTTCCGAAGGTTTTAACTAACATGAAAAAGGTGTTTAAATGATAAAACCTAAATTTAGGGAATTTAGATGAAAATAAAAAGATGCTGCCAGAATGATTCTGTGTCAAAAAAAGCAGATAAGAATTTTCAGAAAAGGCTCTCTGGAATTAATACGATCGGATAAATTTACATGAATTTGTCGACTAGACTGGATCTATTTGTATGAATTTGTTGAATGAGCTATTAGTACAACTTCTTTCTTTTCACCAAATAAGAGAACAAAACCTGATTAAAGTCTTGATTAATATCGGCTTCCGCCAAGTCGATTTGATATTGGCCGCACTTCACTTTTAAATCTTCGAAATAAGAATTAACGGTTGAAACGTAATGTTTTTTCACTTCCCACGGATTCAATTTAATAGTGTGCCCGCTTTCCAAATCAACAAATTTATGTGGCCGATTGCTGAAATCGAATTCACGTTCGAGCGTGTGATCGGTAACATTAAAAAGAATTACCTCGTGTTTGTTGTAACGCAAATGTTGCAATGCAGAAAAAAGTTCATCGGTATTCTGGCCATCCAGCATGTCACTAAAAATAACAACCAGCGATCGTTTATGAATGTTTTCGGCAATTTGATGAAGTACTTGAGTGGTGTTGGTGATTTTTCGTAAATGAGCATTTTCGGGCTGAATTAAATCCGACAATCTTCCATACATCACTTCGGCATTTACCGAAGAAATACGCGGGCTGGTATGAAATTCAATTTCATTTGAAAAAAGAGTTAATCCAACTGCGTCGCGTTGTTTGCGAAGTAAATAGATTAATGCGGCGGCTGTATAAACCGAAAATGCCAATTTGTTTTGAAGGCGTTTTTTCCCTTTAGAATAAGGAAATAACATGGACGAAGAAGTGTCGATTACCAATTGACAACGAAGGTTGGTTTCTTCCTCGTACTGTTTAACAAACAGTTTGTCGGTGCGTGCAAACAGTTTCCAGTCGATGTGTTTTGTAGATTCACCCTGATTATATAATCGGTGTTCTGCAAATTCAACCGAAAACCCATGAAAAGGACTTCGATGCAAACCAGTGATAAATCCCTCAACAACATGCTGAGCAATTAATCCGAGGTTATCGAATTGATAAAACTGTTCTATGTCAAAAATATTCTTCAGAACGTGCTAATTATAATATTATCGGGATTATCTCAACCATCTCAAAAACGTCATTCTGAGCGTAGTCGAAGAATCTACCACTGAGATATAGATGTTTCGACTACGCTCAACATGACAACAACCCAAGACCTTAATTTTTTGAGAAAATCCTGATATTATTGTTTTATAATAATACGTCTAGTTTTGCTGTAAAAAGATGTTTCGGTCCGGCTCCTACTTGTTTGTCGGCTGCTTCGCCGTTTTTAACAAAAAGAACGGTAGGAATATTTCTAATACCATATTTTGTGGCAACGCCTGGATTTGAATCAACATCAACTTTCCCTATTATTGCCCTGCCTTCGTATTCTGTTGACATCTCTTCTACAATTGGAGCAATCATTCGGCACGGGCCGCACCAAACTGCCCAAAAATCGATCATAACTGGTTTGTCTGCTTTTAATACCAACTCTTCAAAATTGGCGTCTGTAATTTCTAAAGCCATACTATTCGTTTTTTAATTATAATATTAATTCTAAATATTTTGTGCAAAAATAGCTAATTAATTCTATATCCAATATCCATTTCGTCTTCCAAAAACTTTATGAAACTATCACTTAAATTAACTTTTGCAGTCCTCGAGAACATTTGTATTTGCATATTATTTTCAGGATCGTAAACGTTAAATTTTAACAACGCATTACCTGTATTGTTCGTTGATAGAGTCTCTATCTGATTAATGACCGATTCATTTAATTTATCGAGTGGCATATTTAGTGTCACACTTTTTACATAATTTTTTTTGACTTCTGAAAGCAATTCTATTTGCGTTACTTTAAATTCATAAAACTCACTTTTATAACGCTTCTGAACTCCCCCTTTTACCATTACAAATAGACCGGATTTACAATATTTATGAAAATTTACATAGTCTTTTCCAAAAAAGAACAATTCTTTTGAATCGGTGTAATCTGAAAGAGTTAGTTTACTGTACGGATTTCCATTTTTTGAAGTCCCTTCAAATGCAGCCGTAATCATTCCTCCCAAAGTAAATTCTTTATCGATGTACTTTTCGATATCGTTATTAATGTCTGTTAAAGAGACATCTGTGGAACAGAAACTCCTTATTTCCAACTTATAATCGTCAAGAGGATGAGCTGTTAAATAGATACCAATTAAACTTTTTTCCTTTTCAAGAAGAATCAATTTTGCCCATTCGTCAACCTGTGGGAAATCGGGTTTTTTAACTCCCTGCCCGTTTTCCATTCCCCCGAACAAACTTTGTTGTGCACTTTGAGCTTCCTGTTGCACCAAATTACCGTACCTTATCAATTTTTCGATAAATGATGTATTATCGTTTTCATCTTCACCGGCAAAAAAGCTGCTTCGTTTAACCTCTCCTAAACCGTCGAAAGCACCCGCCATTGCAAGCGCTTCAAGATTCTTTTTATTTACGGTTTGTAGGTTTACATTTTCAACCACATCGTGTATGGTTTTAAACTCTCCATACTCTTCGCGTACCTTTATAATATTTATAACGGCTCCCGCACCAACTCCTTTTATAGCCCCCATACCAAATCGAAGGTTACCATTTTTATTGGCGGTAAATTTTACAAAGCTTTCGTTTATATCGGGACCAAGTACATTTATTTTCATTCTTTGGCACTCGTTCATCAATTTTGTGATGTCCGTAATATTATTGAGATTTCGGCTCAAGTTGGCAGCCATAAATTCGGCAGGGTAATGTGCTTTTAAATAACCTGTTTGGTAAGCAATGTATGCATAACAAACCGAGTGCGATTTGTTAAATGCATATTCAGCAAACTTCTCCCAATCCTTCCATATTTTTTCAATTACATCGTCGGGTTTTTTCCCAGTAAGTGTACATTCATCAATAAATTGAAAATTTGCTTTACATCCATCAACAAACTTCAAATTCAACTTATTCATAACTTCAATATTCTTTTTACCCATTGCTTTTCGTAATGAGTCAGAATCGCCTCTGGTAAAATTGGCCAACAGTCGTGAAAGTAACATCACCTGTTCCTGAAATACGGTAATTCCATACGTTTCGCTCAGGTATTTTTTCATCATCGGAAGATCGTATTCCACCTTTTGCTTGCCATGTTTACGGGCAACATAGTCGGGTATGTATTTCATCGGGCCCGGGCGGTACAGTGCATTCATCGCAACTAAATCTTCAAATCGGTTAGGTTTCAAATCACGCAAGTGCTTTTTCATCCCATCCGATTCAAACTGAAAAACAGCAGTTGATTCGCCGTGACTAAACATTTCGTATGTTTTACTATCTTCCCATGGAATATCATCAATATCTACTTCAATTCCCTTTGAAAGTCTAATATTTTCAAGCGTTTCTTTAATAATTGATAAAGTTTTCAACCCAAGAAAATCCATTTTCAACAAACCAATATCTTCTACAAAACGTCCATCGTATTGCGTTGTCAAAAGATTCGCTTCATCTTTAGTTGGCATTAATGGAATGTGGTCGGACAAGGGGTCACGACTAATGATAATTCCACAGGCGTGTACTCCTGATTGTCGAACTGAACCTTCAAGTGCAACTGCAAATTTTAAAGTTTGTACAATCAACGGATTACTCGAAGTTCGTTCCTTATTCAGTTCGGGACTCTCTTTAAAGGCTTTTTTGAAAGTTGTTTTGGGAGTCTCAGGGACTAGTTTTGCCAATCGATCGGCTTCGGGTAACGGGAGTTTTAAAACGCGGGCAACATCCCTGATAGCCATTTTTGCAGCCATAGTACCGAAAGTACAAATATGAGCTACTTTGTCTTTTCCATATTTTTTTGTAACGTAATCGAGTACCAATTGCCGACCATCATCATCAAAATCAATATCCACATCGGGAAGCGAAATCCGGTCTGGATTTAGGAAACGTTCAAAAAGAAGATCGTATTTTATGGGGTCTATATTTGTAATTTTTGTGCAGTACGAAACAGCTGCACCGGCAGCTGATCCACGACCGGGGCCTACCAAAACCCCCATATTGCGAGCTTCGTTTATAAAATCTTGTGTAATAAGGAAGTACCCAGGGTAACCCATTTGCTTGATGGTTTCCAGCTCAAAATCCAATCGGGTAGATACCTCTTCCGGTATCGGATCTCCGTATCTTTTTTTTGCGCCTTCAAGCGTTAAATGCCTCAAAAAAGCTGCTTCCAGTTTTATCCTTAACACTTTTTCGTAGCCACCCAATCTCTCAAACGATTTATCTCCAAATTCCTCACGCAGCACTTCATCCGAATATTTTTCTCTAAACGCCTCTTCAGTTCCAATTTCCTCAGGAATTGGGAAAACCGGCATAATTGGCGCTAGATTCAGTTCGAAATTCTCAACCTTATTAGCAATTTCAGCAGTATTAATTAATGCATCGGGCACATCGCTGAACAGTTGATTCATTTCTTCCTGCGTTTTAAACCATTCTTGTCTGGTGTAACGCATCCGGCTCGGATCATCTACATCTTTCCCTGTATTTAAGCATATTAATAAATCATGCGCACCTGCATCTTCAGCATTTGTAAAATGAACGTCGTTTGTGGCAATAATTTTTACACCATATTTTTTTGCAAGCGGAATAATTAGCTTGTTAACATTTACCTGATTATCGTACACATTTTCTCTTTGCTCGGGGGCATCTGCAGGGTGACGTTGCAATTCGAGATAATAATCGTCACCAAAAACATTTTTGTACCACCGAATTGCATTTTCAGCCTCTTCGAAGATATTATTCATCAACTTATTCGGCACTTCTCCTCCCAAACACGCTGACGTAACAATTAATCCTTCCTTGTATTTTTCAAGTAATTTTTTATCGATACGAGGTTTATAATAAAACCCTTCGTTATTGGCAATCGAAATAAGTTTCACCAAATTTTTATACCCTGTTTCGTTTTTAGCCAACAAAATAAGGTGATGACCGGAACGGTCTATTTTATCCTTTTTGTCTTTTATGGTTCGTGCTGCCACATAGGTTTCGCAACCAAGAATTGGTTTCACACCTATTTTCAAACATGTAGCATGAAACTCTTTTATGCCAAACATTGTGCCGTGGTCGGTTAATGCCAGAGCACTCATTCCATCTTTTTTAGCTTTGGTAACCAGTGCATTAACACTGGCTGCGCCATCTAGAATGGAATATTGAGAATGTACATGTAAATGGGTAAATGGAATCATTATTCAACAACTTTGGCATTAATTTTAACTTCACTTTTTCAAGCTATAAAGTTACAGAAATTAGAGTGTTGATATTGTAATGTTAATAAAAAATGATTGAATCGTGAGGGAAAAATGCCCGATGGAAATCAGGCATTTATATAATATTTCTTGAAATGAGTTCTGTTATCTCACCAAATTCTTTTGGTGTAAACTTTAACTTCTTTGAAAAGTTGAGTAAATCAGCCTCGTTTTTCATTGGAATTAAATGTATGTGTGCATGTGGCACTTCCAATCCCAAAACCAAAACTCCTATTTTTTTACAAGGAATGGCTTTTTTTAAACCTTTGGCAACTTTTTTTGCGAATAAATGAAGACCGATATACAAATCATCTTCTAAATCATAAAGATAATCAACCTCCTTTTTCGGTATTACTAAAATATGTCCTTTTGCAACCGGGAAAATATCCAGAAATGCCAGGTAATTTTCATCTTCGGCAACTTTATAAGCAGGAATTTCACCCTTTACTATTTTGGTAAAAATGCTTGCCATTTACTATTAGATTGTGATTTCCATAATTTCAAACGAAATTATTCCTGAAGGAATTGTAATATCGACAACCTCTCCTACTTTTTTCCCCATTAAGCCTTTCGCAATGGGTGTTTCAATCGAAATTCTATTTTGTTTTAAATTTGCCTCACTTTCAGGAACCAAGGTATATTGCACGGTTGCATTGTTCTTTGTATTCTTAACGGTGACTTTATTAAGAATCTGAACCTTCGAGGTATCAATTTTTGATTCGTCTAATATTCGCACATTAGAAATTTTACTTCGAATAACTGCCATTTTTGCTTCCAACATACCTTGCGCATCTTTCGCTGCATCGTACTCAGCATTTTCTGAAATATCTCCTTTTTCTATGGCTTCACCAATTTGTTTAGAAATGGCCGGACGCTCCACTTTCATCAGATAATCCAGTTCCTCTCTTAGCTTTTTCAGCCCCTCTTTTGTCAAATATGTTACTTCGGACATTTTTAATCTTCCTTATTATCTGTTACTGCATAAAAAAAATAGAAAGAATTCCAGATATCCGGAATTCTTCCTTTTGCAAAATTAGATATTTTCTTGGATAAAAAAATTACTCTAGCTTAAAAAATGTTCAAAATGAACTATTTAAGCTACTTTATGTATATTTTCTGTTTAATATTTCGCTATAAATTACGGCTTTTCGCAATGAAAACCCCTCAATCGTTTTTTTCTTAGCATTAATTGCCAACGATTTCTTAGTAAAGTCATCACTTTTTTTGGATTGGTCTTTGCTTTTTACCGAAAACTTATATGAAGAAATATCTGCTTTCATAATCGGCTGCTGCTTTTCTACTTCAATAAAATTGCGCACTTCTTCTTTACCCTGAATTCCTGTTCCTTCTTCAACCAAATCCCAAAAGTTTTCGGATTGACTTGGCTGTACAGAATTTGCTGCTGCCTGTTTCTTCTTTTTCAATTGTCCCAAAGCACCAATTCCCACAACAATTAAAGTCAATATTATTACTACTAAATCATCCATCGTCTTTTTGCTTAGAATACAATAAAAACTCTACTTTTAAAGTTTTTAGTAAAAATAAGAAAAATGAGCCAATTGGTTTTAAAATATAAGAAGTATTTTATCTTTTCCCTGATTATATTATGGAGTTCTGTTTCTTGTGATAAAATCCAAGACTCACAAGTTCCGAATGTCCCCTTCTCTTTTACCATTAATCTAACTATTGCCAACGAGCTAAACATACCTGGAAACTCACTTTATTTTCCAAACATTGGCTATGGCGGCGTAATCGTTTATTGCGAATTACCCGATTCTTACTATGCTTATGATGCCACATGCACATACGAAATAAGTCAAACCTGCAAAATTCAGAATGAAGGAGTTATAGGAACTTGTCCGTGTTGTGGATCGCAATTTATTTTAATTGGTGGGGCCTTTCCTGCAGATGGACCTGCTGCCGCTCCATTAAAACAATATAATATTTCTCGAATAAACGATTTTACATTGAGGGTTTACAACTAAAAAATGGGCTTCATTCCTGAAACCCATTTCAATATATTTTATTTCAAATATTAATATCTGTAATGATCGGACTTAAAAGGACCTTCTTTCGAAACACCCAAATAACTGGCTTGTTCATCAGAAAGAGTGGTTAATTTTACACCTATTTGATCTAAATGCAAACGAGCAACTTCTTCATCCAATTTTTTAGACAATGTAAAAACACCAATTTTATAATCGTTTTGCCATAAATCGATTTGTGCTAACGATTGATTTGTGAATGAATTACTCATTACAAACGATGGATGACCGGTTGCACAACCCAAGTTTACCAGACGACCTTCGGCAAGCAAGTAAATACAGTGACCATCTTCGTATGTATATTTATCGACTTGTGGTTTGATATTCAGTTTTTCAATTCCTGTCCATCTCTCCATTTGAGCAACTTGAATTTCATTGTCGAAATGACCAATGTTACAAACAATTGCCTGATCCTTCATTTTCGACATGTGGTCTGCCGTAATAACATCTTTATTCCCGGTTGTTGTCACATAAATGTTTCCCTCTGCCAATGCATCTTCCATGGTTTTTACTTCAAAACCTTCCATGGCAGCTTGCAAGGCACAAATTGGGTCAATCTCTGTAACAATTACGCGAGATCCGTAACTGCGCATTGAAGCTGCGCATCCTTTACCAACATCGCCATAACCAGCTACAACAACAACTTTCCCGGCAAGCATTACATCGGTTGCTCTTTTTATACCATCAGCTAACGACTCACGGCATCCGTACAAGTTATCGAACTTCGATTTTGTAACCGAGTCGTTTACATTAATTGCCGGAACAAGTAATTCGCCTTTCTCAAACATTTGATACAAGCGATGAACACCGGTTGTTGTTTCTTCCGATACACCCTTCCATTCTGCTACTGTACGATGCCATTTTTGATTGTCCTCTGCAAGTGTTTTCTTTAGCAGATTTAAAATCTCACCTTCTTCTTCACTTTCAGGCTTGACATCCAGAACACTTGCATTATTTTCTGCAGCAAATCCTTTGTGAATAAGAAGAGTAGCGTCACCACCATCATCTACAATAAGTTGAGGCCCTTTTCCTCCTGGAAAACTCAGTGCCTTTTTGGTACACCACCAGTATTCTGCAAGTGTTTCGCCTTTCCAGGCAAAAACAGGAACTCCCGCCTTGGCAATTGCAGCCGCAGCATGGTCTTGAGTAGAAAATATATTACAACTTACCCAACGCACATCGGCTCCAAGTTCAACCAGTGTTTCAATTAATACTGCTGTTTGAATGGTCATGTGAAGGCTTCCCATAATACGGGCACCTTTTAATGGTTTCGAAGGACCAAATTTTTTCCGAACCGACATTAATCCGGGCATCTCTTTCTCTGCAATATCTAACTCTTTTCGTCCAAAATCTGCCAACGAAATATCAGCAACTTTGTAATTCATGTTTTCTTTCATGCAACTGTCTTATAAATAATCTACTAATTCATTTTTGTAAAAAATCTTACAAAAGTAATAATTCCCGCATTAAAATAGTTGTGAATTAAGGAAAGGGGAATAGCAATTAATATTAATTTCCTAAATCGGAGAAAAACTTAACCCGCATTAACCGAATATCATCTTCGGTGTATTCGTCTTCGCCAAGCTCTTCAAGCGCTTCCTGCACAGAATCCACTTTTGCCTCTCGGAAATATTCAAAAATTTCATCCTGCTGGTCTTCGTCTAAAACATCGTCGATATAATAACCAATGTCTAACCGAGTACCTGAATGTACTATGGCTTCAATTTCGGAGATTACATCTTTTACTTCAACTCCTTTTGAATTAGCAATATCTTCGAACGAAATTTTCCTGTCGATGCTTTGAATGATAAATACTTTAAATTTAGATTTATTAGCTACTGTCTTAACCACTAAATCATCAGGTCTTTCTATCTCGTTCTCATCAACATATTTTTTAATAAGTTCCACAAAATCTTTACCATACCTTCGTGCTTTTCCTTGCCCAACACCTTGTATGTTTTGTAGTTCTTCCAACGAAATCGGGTACTGAATAGACATATCGGACAACGATGGATCTTGAAAAATTACGAAGGGTGGTAAATTGCGTTTTTTTGCCGTTTTTTTACGAAGGTCTTTTAAAATTGCAAACAACTCTGGGTCTCCACTGGTTCCTCCGGATGGCGCACCACCGCCTGAATTACTGTCATCACCTTCCTCTTCGTATTCATGATTTTTAACCAACATAAAACGAGTTGGATTAGCTAAAAATTCATGCCCTTTTTTAGTAACTTTTAAAAGCCCATAATTTTCAATTTCTTTATTTATTATTCCCGCAATCATCGATTGGCGAAATATCGCATTCCAAAAACGTTCTTCGTGATCTGTGCCTGTCCCAAAACACTTCAACCCATAATGTTGAAATGATTTGATAGCTGCTGTTTTATTCCCTATCAGAATATTGGCAATATGATCTGCTTTGTAGTTTTCGTTTACCTCCAAAATAGCTTTTAACGCACGAACCACTTCGTCGGTTGCCTCAACTTGCTCCTTGGGATTCAAACAATTATCGCAATTTCCACAATTCTCATGCGGGTATTTCTCTCCAAAATAGTAAAGCAAAGATATACGACGACAAACGGCCGATTCGGCATAAGAAACGGTATCCAATAATAATTGTTTTCCAATTTCCTGCTCGGCAACTGGCTTACCATGCATAAATTTCTCCAGTTTCTGAATGTCTTTATAACTGTAAAAGGTAATGCATTTCCCTTCTCCACCATCTCTCCCTGCTCGCCCGGTCTCCTGATAATATCCCTCAAGGCTTTTGGGAATATCGTAATGAATAACAAACCGCACATCGGGTTTATCAATTCCCATCCCAAATGCAATGGTCGCAACAATTACATCCACGTCTTCCATCAGAAATTTATCCTGATTTCCTGAACGGGTAGCTGCATCCATCCCCGCATGATATGCCAGAGCCTTAATTCCATTCACTTGCAAAATTCCCGCAATTTCTTCGACTTTCTTGCGGCTTAAACAATAAATAATCCCCGATTTGCCTTCGTTTTGTTTAATGAATCTTATTATCTGCGTTTCAGGTTTAACTTTTGGAAGCACTTCGTAATAGAGGTTTTCACGATTAAAAGAAGCCATAAAAACCTTTGCATCTAAAATTCCCAAATTCTTTTGAATATCGTGCTGTACTTTAGCAGTGGCAGTTGCTGTTAAAGCAACAATTGGAGAATTCCCAATTTCTTCAACAATAGGCCTTATTCTGCGATACTCCGGTCTAAAATCGTGCCCCCATTCAGAAATACAGTGTGCCTCATCGATGGCATAAAACGAAATCTTAATTTTTTTAAGAAACTCTATATTCTCCTCTTTGGTCAGCGACTCCGGAGCAACATAAAGTAGTTTCGTTTTTCCTGCCAACACATCGGCTTTAACTTCCTGTATAGCAGCCTTCGACAATGATGAATTCAGAAAGTGAGCTACACTATCTTCCGCTTGTGCTCCACGAATCAAATCAACCTGATTTTTCATTAAAGCAATAAGTGGTGAAACTATAATTGCCGTTCCTTCTAACATAAGTGCAGGTAATTGGTAAATCAATGATTTACCTCCACCGGTAGGCATTAATACAAAAGTGTCCTTTCCTTCCAAAACATTCTTTATTGCCTCCTCCTGTTTTCCTTTAAATCGGTCGAACCCGAAATATTGTTGTAATTTATCTTTTATTAAATTTTCTGTCATGATTAAATTTTTCTTTCCCTCAAACCTTTTTCTCTCTATTCACGAATTCTAAATTATTAAAAGTATATTAAATGGCAATACGTTTTAGTCTTTTTTAAGAATAAATATTAATTTAGAAAGAATTGGATGTTTGAAAAGCCACAAATATCAATAAGTATATATATTTGTGGAGTTTTTTCAAAATAAAATTGAATTCCATGAGCGAAGGTACAACCAGAGAAGAGCAATCTACTAAAAAGAAAAAGAATAAACCAAAACAGGCGGAGATGTCTTTTTTAGAACATCTTGAAGAATTGCGATGGCACATCGTACGATCGGCGGCAGCTATTTTTATTTTAGCAATTATAGCCTTTATAATGAAAGGTTTTATTTTCGACACGATTATTTTGAATCCTAAAACACCTGATTTTTGGACAAACCGCATGTTTGGCAAACTTGCAGATTTGATAGGAAGTGAGTCACTCAGAATTAATCAGACACATCTTAGTCTTATCAGCATTAAAATGGCCGATCAGTTTATGATGCACATAATGACTTCCATAATAGCTGGATTTATTTTAGCTTCTCCTGTCGTTTTTTATGAATTTTGGCGTTTCATAAAACCTGCTCTCTACGACAAAGAAAAAAAACATGCCAATGGAGCTGTGTTTTTCACATCAGTTCTTTTTATGATCGGCGTTCTTTTTGGGTACTTCCTTATTGTTCCTTTATCAATTCATTTCCTGGGTTCGTACAGTGTTAGCGACGAGGTGGTAAACCAAATTAACACAAGATCTTATATTAGCACGGTAACATCTATTTCTTTGGCTTCCGGTGTTGTTTTCTTATTGCCCATATTTTCATACTTTTTGAGCAAAGTTGGGATTGTAACACCGCAGTTTATGAAAACTTACCGCAAACACGCCTATGTTGTAATGTTATTACTATCGGCAGTTATTACACCGCCAGATATTTTCAGCCAGATAATGGTTTGTTTCCCTTTGGTTTTTTTATATGAAATCGGAATTATGATTTCACGTCGTGTGGTTAAAAATCGTGAAAAAGAAATGGCAGAAATGTAATTCTAACCAAAATATCCGTTAATTAAACAAATGATTCTTAGAGCCGAAAATATTGTAAAGAAATACCGTAAACGAACCGTTGTTAAGGGGGTTAGTTTTGAAGTGAAACAAGGAGAAATTGTTGGACTTTTAGGACCCAACGGAGCTGGAAAAACTACTTCTTTTTATATCATTGTTGGATTGATTCAACCTTTTTCCGGAAAAGTTTTTCTTGATGACGAGAACATTACAAAACTACCTGTTTACAAACGAGCAAAAAAAGGAATTGGATATCTGGCACAAGAAGCTTCAGTTTTTAGAAGCCTCAGTATTGAAGACAACCTCCGAGCTGTTTTGGAAATGACAAAATATACAAAGGAATATCAAAAAGAAAAACTAGAAACTCTCATCGAAGAATTTGGACTTCAACACATTCGAAAAAGTAAAGGAATCCAATTATCAGGTGGAGAACGGCGACGGACAGAAATTGCAAGAGCACTTGCCATCGATCCTAAATTTATATTACTCGACGAGCCCTTTGCAGGAGTTGACCCAATTGCGGTTGAAGATATTCAACAAATTGTGGTTAAATTGAAAGAAAAAAACATCGGTGTGCTTATAACCGACCACAACGTTCACGAAACTTTAACTATTACAGACCGTTCATACCTTCTTTTTGAAGGAGACATTTTAAAGGCCGGAACGGCAGAAGAACTTGCAGCGGACGAAGATGTTCGTCGCGTTTATCTGGGTCAGAATTTTGAACTTCGTTAAGAAAACTGTTTTTCATCCACTTTTCTTGCCTTATGATTTGCAGATTCAAAAAACATGATTTTCTTTGCATCGCTTAATTCAGAAACGGTCTCTTTAACGAAAAAGGTCGCAGTTAAGCAAAAAAATCCTGAATAAATTTGGCGGATTACAAAAATGAAGTATTTTTGCAGTCCCTAAAAATAAGGGATAGTAGATTGGCCCGTTCGTCTAGGGGTTAGGACGCCAGGTTTTCATCCTGGTAGCAGGGGTTCGAATCCCCTACGGGCTACTAAAAATTAAAAGGCATATTAAAATGGCACATCACAAGTCGGCATTAAAAAGAATTAGGCAAGACGAAAGGAAAAGGATTAGTAATAAGTATCACGCAAAAACAACTCGTAATGCAATTAAAGCTTTGCGCGATAGTTCTGATAAAGAAGAAGCTGCAAAGTTGTATCCTGAAGTTATATCTATGATTGATAAATTAGCAAAACGAAACATCATTCATAAAAATAAAGCTTCGAATCTTAAGTCTAAGCTAGCCGTTAAGGTTAACGCATTGTAAGAAAAGAAATTTTACGATATAAAGAACCTCTCCATTCTTGGAGAGGTTTTTTTATGCTCTGAAACTACCATTTGCCGCTTTTTTAAACTAATTTTAAAAATTGTTTTTATAATTAACTTCGGGGCGAATGAGCAAATACAAAAAATTAAAAATTAAAGACTGGGCTGTTGAAGACAGGCCCCGTGAAAAATTACTCTCAAAAGGTCCTCGCCAACTTACTGATGCCGAGCTTATAGCTATTTTAATTGGCTCTGGCAGCCTCGATGAAACAGCTGTAGAATTATCCAAGCGAATTCTACAGTCAATCGGTAATAATTTAAATGATTTAAGCAAAAGAGGAATCGATTTCCTAAAAACATTTAATGGAATTGGTGAAGCAAAAGCAGTGACTATAATTGCTGCCCTCGAACTTAGTAAACGTCGTAAAGATGCCGATGTATTCAATAAAAATAAAATAACGGGAAGTAAAGATGCAGCCGATTTTTTTCAACCGCTATTGGGCGATTTAGACCACGAAGAATTTTGGCTAATGCTTTTAGACCGTGGCAATAAAATTTTAGATACTTTTATGGTTAGCCAGGGGGGAGTTTCGGGCACAGTGATAGACGTACGGTTAATACTGAAAATAGCTCTGGAAAAATTGGCAAGTTCATTAATTCTTTGCCATAATCACCCTTCGGGAACAATGCAAGCATCGGATGCCGATTTAAAAATTACAAAAAAAATTAGTGACGCCGCAAAAATAATGGACATTGCAGTTCTCGACCACATTCTTATAGGGCAAAACCAATATTTAAGTTTTGCCGACGAAGGCATGTTAAACTAAATAAAACAAAATTATGATACTACTTTATTCAGAAGAAATTACCCCACGAATTGAATATATATGTCAATTAATATTTAGTCAAATCCTTCAAATTGAAGTCGCATTTACAACCAACTCATCCGATTTCAAAAACTCTACACTTCCAAAATTTAATTATTCATCTGAAAAATTTTCGCATGAATTTTACATCAAACCTCACCGCTTAATGCATTGCAAGGCTTTAATTACTCCAACAATAAATTCGGTATGGTATGAAGGCGAAAAGTATTTCTTTGAGAGTTCAGAAGATTCAATCTTACCATTTGACCCGCTTGCAGCATCTTTCTATCTGGTTACCCGCCACGAAGAATATTTGGAAACAAACCGTGATAAACTGGGAAGGTATCCGGTTCAAAAAAGTATACTAACTAAATACAACCTACTTAAAAAACCGATTGTAAATATTTGGGCAAAACTTCTCGCCGAAAAATTAAAAGTGCATCACCCCGAATTGGTTTTCCCGGATAAAAATTTTGAGTTTGTTTCTACAATTGATGTTGATAATGGGTGGGCGTTTCTTCATAAAGGTTTTTTAAGAACTGTCGGGGCATTTTTTAAATCTATTGCAAAAGGTAATTTTTCAGAATTCAGTACCCGGGTAAAAGTTTTGATGGGTTCAGAAGAAGATCCGTACGACTCATACGAATACTTAAACTCTTTTTTTAAAGGAAACGAAAACAAAGTAAAATACTTTTTCCTTTTGGGGAATTACGGTCATTACGATAAGAACATTTCGCACAAAGACAGACACTTCAGAAAACTGATTCAGAAAACAAAAGACAAATACGACGTTGGAATCCATCCATCATTTGCTTCTGGAAATAAAAAAGGAAAGAAAAGAATTAAAACAGAGAAACAGAGATTGGAAGAGATTACCAGGAATGAAATATTAATAAGCCGGCAACATTTTTTGCGATTAAATTTACCAAAAACCTATCGCAGATTAATAAAAGCCGGAATAACTACGGACTATACAATGGGTTATTCAACACAACCCGGATTTAGAGCCGGCATTTGTACGCCCTATTATTTTTACGATCTAAAAAAAGAAAAAACAACAAACCTGTTAATTGTGCCGTTTCAAATTATGGATGGCACTTTACGCCACTATTTAAAATTATCGCCGGAAGACGCACTTCGGGAAATAAAAAATATGATGCTGGAAGTTAAAAATGTTGGAGGTACATTTGTAAGCATTTGGCACAACGAGACGGTAAACAATAAAGGTCCTTGGGAAGGCTACCAACAAGTATTTGAGAAAATGAACCAATTAGGTTTTGAATGGTCGAATGAATAAGTCATTAGAAATAAAACATTTAACTAATAGTAAAATAGACTATAAAAAGTGGGATTTGTGTATTAATGATGCAACAAATAAAAATTTATATGCACAATCGTGGTACTTAAATATAGTAAGTCCTAATTGGGAAGCTTTTGTTTTTGGTAATTATGAATTTGTAATGCCTTTAACTATTAAAACTAAATTTGGATTCAAATATTTATCCCAACCTTATTTTGCACAACAGTTGGGGATTTTTCCAAGTCCTTCAAAAGAAATACAAAAATACTTTGCAAATACCTTAGCTCAAAAATTCAGGTTTATTAACTACCAAATCAATTGGCAAATGGATGAAATGTGTTTTTCATCTTTTTCATCATTTAAACGAACAAATCTTATTTTAAAATTAGCAGATTATAATACAATTTATAAGAATTATAAAGAAAATACCAGACGAAATATAAAAAAAGCAAACACGAATAAAATTCGAGTTATGCAGATCTCTACAGAAACTTACTTAAATAATTTTGAAAGTAAATATCCTGTTCCAAAATCGGCATTGTTGCAATTAGAAAGAATAATGTATTATGCGATTCATAATGGTCAGGGAGAGATTCTGGGAGCTTATTCAACAAATAATATTTTGTGCGCAGCTGCTTTTTTTTTACGAGCGGGTAATAGAATAATTTATCTAAATGCATTTTCAACAGATTTGGGAAGAGAAAATAGAAGTATGTACGCGATTATTGATAAGTATATTTTGGAAAACGAAAACTCAGATTATATTCTCGATTTCGAAGGTTCAAACAAAGAAGGATTGGCTAAATTTTACAAAGGATTTGGTGCTAAGGTTGAAAATTATTATCACATTTATCTTAACAGGCTACCATTCATTTTTAAAGTGCTCAAAAAAATATGATCAGTAGAGATATTATTAAAGCCATTTCCTTCTATGCATTAAGAGTCCTTTCTTTTAAAATGCTTCTTAATTTTTCTGCAGAAAAGGTTATATTCCCTTTTTACCACCATATTTCCGATAGACAACCTTTACATACCAAACACCTTTTTAAGTCAATATCAACCGAGCAATTTATAAAAGACCTCGATTTTTTTTTAAAGTATTTTACCCCTGCCTCGATAAACGATATTAATAATTTTAGTGATAACGGGAAAAAGAGTTCTAAACCTCTCTTCTTATTAAGTTTCGACGATGGACTAAGCGAGTGTTTTGAGATTATTGCTCCAATTCTAAAAGGAAAAGGCATTCCTGCAATCTTTTTTATAAACTCCGCCTTTGTTGATAACAAAACATTATTTCATAAGCATAAATGTAGCCTGTTAATTGAGGCTCTTCACAAAACAAAAGATGAGAATAAAATTAACCATGTTCATCGAATTTTAAATACCAATAACAGCAGTTTTCCTAAACTATCAAGGCAAATAAGAAAGTTGAATTACTTTGATAAAGATGTCATTAATCAAATTGCAAATGTTTTCGAAATTGATTTTGATTTATACCTGGTAAAGAATAAACCGTACATGTCAACAACTCAAATTCAACAACTGCTTGAAATGGGCTTTAACATTGGAGGACACAGTGTTGATCACCCCGAATTTTATCTGTTAAATAATGAAACAATGGAAAAACAGGTAAAAGAATGTCTTTTATTCTTAAATGAAAAATTCGCAATTATCGACCACTATTTTGCTTTCCCTTTTACAGACGATCAAGTTCCGCAGTCTCTTTTTCAAAATCTTAACCGACAGGAAAATATTAATCTAAGTTTCGGAACAGCGGGATTAAAAAAAGACATGGAGACGAAACATTTTCAACGAATTCCGATGGAAATAAAAAAATATAACGGAGCAGAGGAAATAATCCGCTCAGAATATTCCTATTATTTTATAAAATCATTTTTCGGAAAAAATAATTTAACCAGAAACTAACCCAAAAGAGGGAGCATTTATGATAAAAAAAATAGCGAAATTATTTCTTTCTGAGAAAGCACGATTAAACATACATTATTCCTTTTTTAAGTTTAACAGTTATTTCTATAAAGGCGATAATGTTTACTGCATTTGTTGCGATAAAAGTTTTAAGAAATTTTTACCACATGGTAATATCCCACGAGCAAATGCTGCTTGCCCCTATTGTCATTCTCTGGAACGAACAAGATTATTAATGTATTATCTGCAAAATGAAACTGAAATATTTAAAGTGAAACAAAAAATCCTTCACTTTGCACCGGAGAGAGCCATCAGTAGGAAAATTAAGCCATTTAATAATTCAGAGTATATTACTGCTGACATAAATCCGTCATTTGCCGACCACATTGTTGACATACAAAATATTCCTTATGAAAACGAAAGCTTCAACCTAATAATTTGTTCTCATGTACTCGGACATATTCCCGATGAGCCAAAAGCAATTAATGAAATGTATAGAGTGCTAAAGCCGGGTGGGAAAGCAATTATTTTAACATTAATCGATTTAAACAGAAATATTACTTATGAAAACAAAAGTATTAATACTTCAAAAGAAAGATTAATGCATTACGGAGAATCAGACTTATTGCGATTACATGGGAATGATTTTATCTCCCGTCTCAGCAGGGACGGAATAAATGTAGAAGCCATAGACTACTCCTTAATTTTTAATGAAACAGAGAAGGAAAGATTCCACATCGGAAACAAGGAAAGAGAGATAATATTTTTATGTAAAAAATAAACCGCTTGCCTTTTATCTTAAAGACTAAGATAATTTTATTTCTTCATATATAGCCGAATAAAAACTCCAATTTTTTTGTATTCTTTTAAAACAATAAAATCAGTTTTTAACCTATCTACCTCATCATCGCTAAAATCATTATAAATATTTGAGTAAATTACATACTTATTAATATCTAAGTTTACATCGCAATGTTTATGCAGGTTATCATTAAGTTCTAAATACCTGAATTCAACTTTATTAGGAAATACACAAGCGACATCTTCCACTTCAATATTTTCATCTTCCAGAAAAAGGAGCATTTTATCACGCAACTGATAGTAAGGAACATGTGCTAAACTTGAATCCCATCCTTGTGAAATCCTTTCCGGATACATCCAAAAATTCCCACTTAATAATCCAATCAGCAATAACAGAAAAACGAAAATCTTCAATTTCTCATTACTAATTTTATTGAACAATAAATAAATCCCAATTAAAGAAAAAGCAAAATATACCGGCAAAAGGTAACGATGACCCGAAAGACCGGTGTAAAAAACAAAACTAATAGAAAGGCATGTTAACACGATTACGAATATTAAACCGAGGCGAAGAAAGATTTTATCCTTAATTATTTTTTTGAAATTTAACAGAAACATTAAGGATACAAATATAAAAACAGAAATGCGTCCAAAGTCAATCATTCTCCAAAATAACAGACCAACATTACGCAAAAAACCCATAAAATCAATTACTTTGAAATGTTCTGCCCAAGGCGATCCATCATGATAACCTATCCACCCCTTCACTTTTAAGTGATAAAAATTATAACTGAGAAATACAAATAAGGAGGGAAAATACAAAACTGATTTTCTAATGAGTTGAATAAAGACTTGTTTTAAACTTTTAAACTCAACTGTCAAAACAACATCAATAATCAATAACGCAAAAGCAACCATCATACCCCGCATACTCACCAGCACTAATCCGACACAGGCAACCAGAATCCATCCTTTCCTTTGAGAAAGGATTGAGTTCAATCCTAATAAAAACAGAAAAACCAATGGTATATCTGGTGTTACTAATGTTGCCTGGCTCAGCAGTGTGGCATCGGCAAGAAAAAGAGCTAATGCCATGTATATATATTTTGGTTGAATATACTTCTTTAATAAAAGATAAGCCTGCCAGACAATTCCATATAAAAATGGCAACATTACAAAATGACTCACAAACAAGTTCTTTCCGAAAATTTTCCAACAAAAAGCCAAATACATTCCAAAAGTTGGAATATGTCCACTGTCAAAATAATCGGGAAGTAATATTTTAGAAAAATTGGTTTCGAAATAAAACAGGCCATGTTTTGCTCCAAGCTGCACCGTATCCCAAAAGAAAATATGCCCGGAAACCGACCATGTCAATAATGTGAAAAGTAAATAATCCTCGGGGCAAGCCCACGAGGCATTGAAGAAAATATTTTTGGATCCCGAGGCAAGCCTCGAGGTATTAAACCTTAATGAGAATAAAAAGAAAGGAAAAAGAATTACCAGTTTTCGTTTTACTAACGATTTTATATGAAATCTTATGGATACCCGATTCGTAACATTCGTCATTCGTTGACAATTAATATTTCTAATGATTGGTAAAACACAAAAATATGGTTTTGTTTTTACATTACAGAAAAAAGATTAATTGATTACAACCACTAAAAGTTCTTGTTTATATCTATTTCTGGATTCATTTATCCTTCCATAAATTATTCTGAATTATCCTACCAATTTTTTGCACAAAAATTCCCATTTTTGCGAGTGAAAAAATATGGACAGAGAATATACAGCTCATTCGAAATAAACAATATTAATATGCATCGGTTTCAGGACGGCGATGGCGACAGAATATTTACTTAACTATAATACAATGGAAATAAAAATTTTAGGCAACAATCATTCAATTTTAGATCAGTACTTAGCCGAAATCAGGGATATTTCAATTCAAACAGATCCTCTTCGATTTCGTGAAAATTTATATCGAATTGGTGAAGTATTTGCCTACGAAATTAGCAAGGAATTAAAATTTGTGGTTAATGATGTTCAAACTCCTCTCGGCATTGCAAAAGTACCGGTTTTAGCGCAACAACCTGTTTTAGCTACTATTTTACGTGCCGGATTACCGATGCATAACGGATTTTTAAAAATATTCGACCGAGCTGAAAATTGCTTTATTTCAGCATACAGAAAATACAACGATAGTGGCGAATTCGAAATTGAATTTGAATACATGGCTTCTCCTTCGTTGAATGATAAAGTTGTAATTTTATCGGATCCAATGTTGGCTTCCGGCAGATCGATGGAGATTGGTTATAAATCTTTGTTTAGCAAAGGAAACCCATCGCATATTCATCTGGTTTCAATAATTTCCAGTCAGCAAGGAGTCGATTTTGTAACCAAGAATATAACTGCTAAAAATGTAACACTTTGGTTGGGTGCTGTTGATGAAGGGATGACCTCGCATTCGTACATTGTACCGGGCTTGGGTGATGCTGGTGATTTGGCCTACGGAGAGAAAATTGACTCAAAGTCGTAATAATTATAAATTGTCATTCCGGCTTTTACAGGAATCCTTTGTCATATAATAATGAGATTCCATCTTTCGAGTGAATGACAGTTAATTTTAAAACACTTGCTTTCAATTAAAAATATACCTCGACGGTTACATTTTCTCTGTCAAATCCTTTCTCTTTTAGGATTTCCATAGAATCGAAAATCATGTCGCTGTTTCCGCAAAGATAGAACGATGTGTTTTCGCTGAATTCAGCCTGTTTAAGATATTCGGTAAGTCGACCTTTAAAATCTCCTTTTTCGTCACGAGAAGCACAAGTTGTGAATCTTTCGTTGTTGTAATGCTCTTTTTCGTATGCTTCATCGGCAAACCGTACCCCATGAATTACTTCATAATCCAATTCAGGATAACTTTTTACAATGCTGTGAAAAGGTGCAATACCGGTTCCGCTTGCAATAAAAACATGTTTGTGTGATTTTAATCTTTTTTCGTCGAGGCCAAATTTCCCAAAAGGACCATGAACTTCAACCATTTCACCCTCTTTTAGGTGCTTAATTTTAGGCGAAAAATAACCACCGTCAACTTCCTTCACTAAAACTTCAAGGTTATCTCCCTCTTCGGCACTATAAATCGAATATTCGCGGCTTTGGTAATCACCCATTATTGAAAGCGAAATATGCTGTCCAGCAATAAATTTAAATCTACTTTTTGGAAGTGTTAAAACGAAGGTGTTTTCTGTTAAATTCCTTAATTTTCCAACTTTATAATAATTTGTATTTATCTGTACATCTGGGTTCATATCAATCATCATGGTGTATTCATTTTTAAAAATGTTGCAAAAGTATAACGGATTTACAATAAAACACATTTTAGTATTTTTATCCACCGATTATTTTACAAAATTAACCGATTATTAATACAATTGTTCTTAATAATCGCCGTACTTTTAATAGATAAATTTGATAGCCCATACAAATAATTATTAAATCACAGAATTTTTCAACCTATGAAAACATTAATTGTTTACTCAACTACCCACGGCTGTACCGAAAAAACGGCGAACGAATTAAGACAATATTTAGGGGAAACTGTTTCTCTTTCCAACCTCAAAAAAGATACGAAACACAAATTGGAACAATTTGAACGTATAATTATCGGTGGATCTATTCATGCAGGACAAATTCAAAAACGAGTAAAAACATTCTGTACAAATAATCTGGAGGAGCTTAAAACCAAAGAATTAGGATTATTTATTTGCTGCATGAAAGAAGGAGAAAAAGCTCAGAAACAACTTCAGTATGCTTTCCCTGAAGAATTACATAAAGCGGCAAAAGCCTCTGCTTTTTTGGGTGGCGAATTCGATTTTAACAAGATGAATTTTTTCGAAAAATTGATCGTAAAGAAAGTTGCCCATGTGGAAGAGAGTACTTCAAATTATAACAAAGAAGCGATAAAAACTTTCTCAAAAAAGATGAATAGTATCTTTAATCCAATTCTGTTCTTAGCCTAAAATTTTAAATAAAAGTCGCCAGTTAACTGCTTGTACGCTTCGGTATAATCAGACCCAGTTTCATTGTATATAACTAGGGAGTCATGTTTTTGAATGGATACTGTTTTTGTGAATTCCATTAAAACTCTATTGATTTCTTTATTCACATTCGGTTTTACTTCGGTCAATCTCGCCAAATTTAATCCTGTAGATGTTGCCAATTCAATAAACTGTTCAGCAGGAATAACGGGCAGAATTACCGCCAAGCTGCCACTTTCAATTAATAAAGTTTCAGCACCTTTTATTAATTCTATGAAAGGCAAATAATCGTTGTGGCGCGCAATCGCACGATTCTCAACCTCATTTCTAAAGCTGTTCGAAAAAAAAGGGGGATTTGAAATAATCAAGTCAAATTTTTCTGTCTTGTAATTTGCAAAATCCTGAAACGAAATATTTTCTATAGAAACTCGGCTTTCCCAGGGAGATCTTCGTACATTTTCGCTGGCTTCTTCAGCCGCATTTTTTTCAATTTCAATTCCTAATATTTTTGCTGAAGAACGTTGGGCAATCATAAGTGAAATTAAACCGGTTCCTGCACCCACATCCAATACCTTTTTGACACCAGTAATATTTACCCAAGCACCAAGAAGCGCTCCGTCGGTTCCAACTTTCATGGCCGACTTTTCCTGAATAATTTTAAACTGTTTAAACTGAAAATAGTTGTTTCTGCCCATTTTAGAATTTTTCAAAAGCTCCCAAACCAAAAAGAGCAAAATCGTATTTTATTGGGTCGGTGGAATCAAAATCACGAAGTACATTTGTTATTTCTTCAACCGCCTTCCAATCATTTGACTTACGTACTAATATCCCCAATTTTCTACCCACGTTTCCGGTATGAACATCGAGAGGGAGCATTAATTCCGAGATGGGAATTCCATCCCAAATTCCAAAATCAACTCCGTATTTATCTTTTCGAACCATCCAACGTAAAAACATATTCAACCGTTTTCCAGACGACCCTTTTTGTACATTGGAAATGTGTTTGCGGGTGCGTTCACCAGTATGTTCAAAAAAGATTTCATAAAAATAAGCTAATGCGGATTTAACGGAATCTTCATTGCAATAACCTTTTTCGAACACGGCTTGCAAACCATTGTAATTCTGGTAAATATTTTTTAATGCTTTTACAAAATAGATACAATCAGTGCCATTAAAAGTACGATGAACGAATTGTTTTAATTGATTTGTTTCTGAAGTTGATGAATTTAAAATAAAATCGTACGGTTGGTTACCCATCAAAAACATTAATTTTTCGGCATTATTTATTATTGCAGTACGGTTTCCCCAGGCAATTGTTGCGGTTAAAAAGCCGGCAATTTCGATGTCTTCTTTTAAGGTATATTTTCGGGGAACTTGAATGGGGTCGGTTTTAATAAAAGCGGGCTGATTAAATTGAATTACCTTTTCATCCAGAAAGGATTTTAGTTCATTTAAATCCATAATTAAATCCTTCTTTTATTCAATTATTCCATCTTTTATGTGGATAATTTTATCCGAACGATCGGCGAATTTATCGTCGTGAGTTACAATAATAAAGGTCTGCCCAAAATCGTCGCGCAATCTAAAAAGCAGTTCATGGAGTTCGTCGCGATTGGCAGAATCAAGATTTCCCGAAGGTTCATCGGCCAAAACAACCGACGGATTATTTATTAATGCGCGTGCCACAGCTACCCGCTGCTTTTCGCCACCCGAAAGTTCTGAAGGTTTGTGTTCAATTCGGTCGGTTAGTCCCAGATATTCCAACAATTCCAAAGCTTTCTTTTCTGCTTTGGCTTTCGAAATTTTTGCAATAAATGCGGGAATACAAACATTTTCAAGCGCGGAAAACTCAGGTAGTAAATGATGAAACTGAAATACAAAACCAATTTCCTGATTTCGGAAAGTTGCAATCTCCTTTTCAGAAAAAGTAGAAATATTTTTATCGTTAAAAAATATCTCTCCACTGTCGGGTTTACTTAAAGTGCCCATAATTTGCAACAGAGTAGTTTTACCCGCGCCACTTGCACCTACAATAGAATGGATCTTTCCCCTGGGTATTTCAAGGTTTATGCCTTTTAATACTTCGAGATTACCAAAAGATTTTGTTATGTTTTGTGCTTTAATCAAGTGCAAAGTATTTATAAAAGAACTATAAAATTACAGGATTATTATTTCGCGGGCAACATAAAAAATATATAACCCTATTAATACTATTCCGGTGAATTTACCAACTTTCCATTTACTAAACAAAAGGAGAGCAAACAGTAAAATTACTGAAGCGAATAAAATTAATGCAGAACTTTTTATTTCGCCCCCAGTTGAAATTGAGCCTCCTGAAACTGCTAAAACAATTATGAATGGGAGTCCTAGCCCAACTAAAATATCAAATATATTTGAGCCGACAGCATTACTAACAGCCATATCGCCGCGCCCTTGCCGGGCAACAATTATCGAAGAAAACAGATCGGGGATTGAAGTCCCAACGGCAAGAACAGTTAATGCAATAATTGCCTCGGGAATATTTAAAATATGAGCCGATTGAATAGCAACTTCAACCAAAATATAACTTAATGCCGCGATTATTAAAATAGAGAAAATAAAGTTTAAGTAATAGTATTTTGGTGATGGGAATATAAACGTTAGCACCTGATCAAGTGGTTTGGTAAATTTATTTTTTTCACCGTGAATACCATCCTCCTTTGACATTTCCATGTCGGTATAAGGCAATATTTTTCGCCAATAAACAGCTGCAAATACATACAATACATAAATACCAAGAAAAATAGCCGCTTCGTTTATTGTAAAAGAACCATCCCAGATAAACCAAACCAACAATAAAACAGATGCCGTATAAAATATTAAGTCTCGAACAACAGGTTGCCAGGTAAGTTTTGTCTTTTTCACCAAGGCCACAACACCAACAATAACAAGAAGATTAAAAATAGCGCTTCCGACAATACTTCCAATTCCAATAACTTGATGATCGCCCGGTTTTAAAACGGCAAAAAGTGCCACAAAAAGTTCTGGTGCACTTGAACCAACTGCCATTAATGTAGCACCGGCAGCATCGCTAGAAAGGCGAAGATCTTTGGAAATTTTGTCTAATGAGGAGATAAAAAACAGATCGACAACTCGTGCCAATAAAACAAAACATGCCAATAATGCGAATATATATAATGCAATCATTAATTAATTTTGTTTTACCGATAGAAATTAATCATCATAATCATCAAACTGTTCAGTAATTCCTTTTTTAATATCGTTGGTTTCTTTGTTTACTGAAGAAGTTACTTCATCGATATCTTTTTTAATATCTCCTGAATAATCGTTTATTTCGCGCTTAATTTCGTTAGTGGCTTTCTTAAATTCACGCATCCCTTTCCCCATTGTTTTTGCGATGTCAGGAATTGCCTTTGCCCCAAAAAACAAAAGAGCCAATAACATCACCAAAACAATTTCGCCACCACTAATAAATAATATATAATTCGCCATTACTATTTTTTTTACGCACAAATATACAAATTTGGACTGCTCAAAATATCTTATTCAAATAAAAAAGTAGTAGCCCTACATAAGCAAGGCTACTTACAATTTGATTAAATATTATTTCTTTCTTTTTGCAATAACTTTAGCAATTCGTTTTTGAAAATCGAATGCGATTGGCGTAGCAATAAAAAGCGATGAGTAAGTACCAACTACAACACCTACCAACAATGCGAATGTAAATCCGCGGATTGATGCTCCTCCAAATAAGAAGATTGCAAACAATACAACAAATGTTGAAAGAGATGTACTAAATGTACGACGTAGTGTACTGTTCAGTGCATGATCCACGTTCTCGTCTCTATCGCGTTTTGGATACAAATGCAAGTATTCCCTTATGCGGTCAAAAACAACCACGGTATCGTTTATGGAATATCCCACCACTGTAAGAATCGCCGCAATAAATGCTTGGTCAATTTCCAAAGAGAAAGGCAAAAATCCGTGAAACAATGAGAAAATACCTAATACAATCAAAGAGTCATGCGCCAGAGCCGCAACAGCTCCTAAACCGTATTGCCAGTTTCTAAAACGGACCAAAATATAAAGGAAGATAATGAGTAATGAAAACGTAATAGCAATGGCAGAATCTTTCCGGATATCATCGGAAATAGTAGGTCCTACTTTTTGCGAACTTAACTGATAATCATCGGTAAATTGTTGCAAAGTAACACTTTGGTCAATAAAATTTGCATCCTGCAATCCTTTCATTAACAATTCTTCTGCTTCATTATCCACATTTTCGCCGATATCGTCAATTTTATAATCAGTAGTAATTTTAATATTATTACCGTAAGTTTTTACTTCAAGAGCACCTTCAAAAACATTCGATAATGCATCTTGTACTTCGCTCACTTTAACATCTTGGTCAAAACGAACTTCATATGTACGTCCACCTTTAAAATCGATACCATAATTTAATCCACGAACGAAAAATGAACCGATTGAAAGAACAATAAAAGTTCCGGAAATGATATAAAACATTTTCCTTTTTTCAAGGAATTTGATGTTCATATTTCGCAACCAATTTTCGGTCATTTTAGAAGTAAATGTAATTTTTTCAGTTTTCTTCAACTTCCACTCAAAAATTATACGAGTAAGGAAAATTGCGGAGAATAATGAAGTAAGAATACCAATAATTAAAGTGGTGGCAAAACCTTTAATCGGCCCTGAACCAAATATATAAAGCACTATACCTGTTAACAATGTAGTTACCTGACCATCAATAATTGCAGAGTATGCAGCTTTATAACCATCGGCAATAGCAAGTTTAATTCCTTTTCCAGCTCGACGCTCTTCTTGCACCCTTTCGAAAATAAGCACGTTTGCATCAACCGACATACCAATGGTAAGTACAATACCTGCAATACCTGGTAAAGTTAACACTGCACCCAGCGAAGCTAAAATTCCGACAATAAAAAACATGTTGGCAATCAAAGCAATATTAGCTACCAAACCTGCATTTTTACTGTAGAATACAAACATGTAAACCAGTACGAGTAAAAAAGCAATCATGAATGAAAAGAAACCACTGTTAATCGCTTCCTGTCCCAACGAAGGTCCAACAATTGCTTCTTGGATAATATGTGCAGGAGCCGGCATTTTACCCGATTTCAAAATGTTTGCAAGGTCTTTCGCCTCTTCAATACTTTCCAATCCGGTGATACTGGAACGTCCACCGGAGATCTCCCCTTGAACCGTTGGAAAAGAACGAACATATCCATCTAAAACAATGGCAATAGATTTGCCGATGTTCTCCTTTGTCATACGCGACCAGGTTTTATCACCTTCGCTATTCATGTACATTGTAACTTCAGGGCTTGAACCAAACTGGTCGAAATCCTGGCGGGCATCTGTTATTACATCGCCATCAAGTGGTGCACGTCCGTCACGAGTTGTAACTTTCAGCGCGATTAAACGATAATAATTTCCGGCCTCATCACTGGATTTTGCTGTCCAGCGGAAAGTCATATTTCTTGGGAAAATATTTTTTACTTGTTTGATATTTAAGTATTTGTTAATTGCCGAAGTATCTTTGAAATGCGCCATACCAACAATTGGACCTGGGAATAATTGACCCGATTGGTCCGTGCTTGGATTCAAAATAGCAAATAAAGGATATTCCTTTTTGAAATTAGCTAGATTATCAACTCCAGTAGAATCAGTTGCTGTACCTGCTTCCAATTCCGAAAGTAATGAATTCTCTGTACTAGTTGTGTCCACAGCTTCAGTAGTTTCTGTTACAGCCTCTTCTGTTTCGTCAACTGAAGGAGTTTCCATCTCTTTAATCTTCTGATTTGCCAATAACAAATATTGGTAAACTTCCTGATTCTCGTAAGTTTCCCAGAACTCCAGCATAGCAGTTCCCTGTAACAGATCGCGAACCCTGTTTTGATCTTTAACTCCTGGAAGTTCAACTAAAATACGACCTTTGGTTTGCAACATCTGAATATTAGGTTGAGCAACACCAAAGCGGTCGATACGAGTACGAATAATATTAAACGAGTTCTCGATTGCCGCATCAGTTTCTGTCTCGATTACTTTAATAACATCGGCGTTCGAAGTATTAAAATTAATACGGTCGCGCAATTCTAAAGTATTGAAAATGGAAGCTAATTTTGCATTTGGGTCAATCTCTTCGAAAGCCTGACCAAACAGCGACACAAAACCTGCCTGGCTATTTGCCTGTAATTGAGTTGCTCTGGATAACGCAGCATTAAATGTCGAATCGGTACTGTAATTCGACATTGCTCTAATAATATCGATTACTGAAACTTCCAACGTAACGTTCATCCCACCTTTTAGGTCTAGACCAAGATTCATCTCCAGTTCTTTTACATCTTTAAATGTAAATTTTTTCAGCCCAAAAAAGCTATAAACTTCCTCGCCCGAAATTGAATCGAGGTATAAAAACTCCTTGGCAGGATCGCCTTGTGCGTATTCAACAGCATCTTTTTCAACTTGTTTTGCTTTCCAGGTAAATGTTAACTGGTAGAAACAAATTGCTGCCAAAAGAATAGCAAATGATAAAATTGCACCTTTGTTTTGCATTTTAATTAAGTTTTAAATGTTTGAAATTTTGTATTTTTTTTGAATTACAATTCAAATGTCATGATCACGGATTTATTAAATCCCTGTCCTTCGCAACGAAAAAAGAAGGAAACTTACGAATTCAGCGGTTTATCATCGGGGTCAGAAAAAAAATAATCTTGAAAAACCAAGTAATGATAAGAAAGAATAAGTGGAGTGGTTTGAGTTTGAACTTCGGCTTTTAAAACCTGATAATTTCGTTGTTGATAATATTTTTGAGTGAATTTGTCGTGCGATTTTATCAACAATTTTCTGCCGGTATTTTTTTGATCAAAAGTTTTAGCGTTGAATGTATTAGTCTGACTAACAAAATACAATCCTCGTTGTGCATCCGTATTGTTGGTCGTTTCACTTTGAATATCTTCTAAACTCTCCGGATTATTTTCAAAATAAACATCGAACATTGAAGCCACACCGATAACCGCGACAAAAAGTGCCAGGCGCAACATCAGTTTTTTCGATATTTTATATTTGAATTTCACTACTCTATTTTTAAGCGGAGCAAATATACCCAAACATTTTAGGTTTGCAAAAATGAAGGGTGGAAAATTTTGCGTTTACTACGTTATAATTTGAATACAGAAATCAATGCCGTTTAGTTAAGGTAAATCTGTAAAAAAAGGGAGTACAAGCATTCGTCCATTACGCTCAGGGTGACGGTCAGTCTGAACGTAGTCGAAGACTTGTTTTCTTAACGAAACGACATTGGTACATTCATATAAAGTCATTTTTAAAAAGAGATGAATGGAGAATAGTTATATAAGCAATTAAAAGTGCAAAACTTAACAAAATCAAACAAATACAAATATTGGAATTTGGTGTTTAAGTGATTTTAGTAGCGAGGTTTAACTTTTTGTATTCAATATTAATATTTGTTTTTTATAATCAATCACAGCACGATATCTCATTAGAAAATCCCCTCCAATTAAACCGCATATAATTAAGTTGGTAGCTTTCAAATACAATTCGTTTATATGAGATAAATCGAGCAATGCCACCTTCAGATTCTCTATTTTCAACTTCCCAAATTCCACCGTATTTAATAATGCCAATGAAGTTTCCAGTGGTTGCTCAGCAATTCCTGCCGTATGAATTTCATCCGATTCATTCTCCAAAATAGAATAGTATTCAACCAGGGTTTTATCAAATACAGTTTTTGAGGCTCCGGTATCAATCACCCAATTTCCTTTTGTTCCATCAGAAAAATCGGAAGAAATAATTAGATGAAAATTATCCGACTCCAGTTCGATAATTTGTATTGGGATTTTAATTCGCATTTGGTAAAAGTAAAAATCTCAAGAAACATTGTGGCAAAAATAATTTCATTTCATAAAATTTTTGCAAAATTTTTATGAAATGAAGTTCTAATTTAAAAACGGTGGTATAAAAAAACGGTTGATTCTAAAGAATCAACCGTTCGACATATAATGTTTATCGTATTTATTATTCGTGTCCCTATTTTTTATAGAGGTTCGCCCAAACGAAAGATTAGCCGGGCCGGAAAAGGCTTCCTACAAAATATTCATTCCATCTAAAACATCCATTACCCCTTTTACAGAGTGTGCTGAATCGTGTAACAATTGTTTTTCGTCGTCGTTTAAGGCAACTTCGATAATCCTTTCAATACCATTTTTGCCCAATACAACCGGTGCTCCAACAAACATTTCGTTTAATCCGTATTCACCTTCTAATCTTACACAACATGGGAAAACACGTTTTTGGTCCATAACAATTGCTTCAACCATTTGAGCGGCTGCCGAACCCGGTGCATACCATGCCGAAGTCCCCATCAAATTTACCAATTCGCCACCACCTTTTTTTGTTCGGTCAACAATTGCATTCAATGTTTCTTCGTCAATCATTTCAGTTACAGGAATACCTGCAACAGTTGTGTAACGTGGGAGTGGAACCATTGTATCGCCGTGTCCACCCATTAACACAGCCTGAATATCTCGAGGCGAAACTTCCAACGCTTCAGCCAAAAAAGCACGGTAACGTGCCGTATCTAAAATACCGGCCATTCCCATTATCTGGTTTTTTGGCAATTTTGCTGTTTTAAAAGCTGCGTAAGTCATTACGTCCAACGGATTCGAAACGATAATGATTTTTGCATTTGGTGAGTATTTCACTACCTGTTCGGTAACGCTTTTTACAATACCTGCATTAATCGAAATTAAATCGTCGCGGCTCATTCCTGGTTTACGCGGTACACCCGATGTAATAACTACAACTTCTGAACCGGCAGTTTTTGAATAATCGTTAGTTGAACCAACCACACGTGAATCGTAATAATTAACAGGGGCAGTTT
>CAYZBC010000022.1:20018-32109 GCA_964476535.1 uncultured Maribellus sp. | reverse complement strand
CGCTGTACGTGTGCCCGGTGTGTGTTAGAAATCCTTTGAATGTTATTTTTTTATTTTTTGAAATTAGTTTAATTATAGAATTTATTGCATCGGTTTTCGACGATGAAATACCGGTTCTGTGATGACCTGTATCGATTTTCAGATAAACACCAAGCGGATGCAAAATCCTTTCCGCAAGAACTTTTGCTGCTTCTTTGTTTTCCACAAGAACATTTAGTTTAAGGTTAGTCGCCAGACTATTAATGTTTTCAATTTCAAGAATATTAACTGGAAATGCCAGGGTAATATCATTCCATCCGTTTACAGCAAAATACTCTGCCATTCGAACCGAAGAAACGGTAATTGCATCCACTCCAAAAAGTTTGAACCACTCGCCAATTTTTGCAGATTGATGGGTTTTAAAATGTGGTCTGAATCGCAATTTGTGTTCCGCTGCTTTCAGAACCATTTTTTCGATGTTTCGTAAACAAACCTCTTTGTCAATTACCAGTGTGGGACGAGTTATTTCAATCATATTTTTTTTAGAATGCTATGTTTTTAACTTCTTCGTTAATGCATTTCTGGTTTCAATTAATTTTTTCGAGATACCTACTTTGTATAAATGGGGGCTGATAAAACGTTTGTGTTCATCAGGTAGGAGTGTGGCTCTTTCTTCCACATATTTATGAATTTCAAGTGGCGATTTTTTTTGCAGTAGTATTTTTCCATCGACTACAACTTTTTGCAAAAGGAACTCCATTTTTAGATTCTTAACCGAACTGTTTTTTTCGGGATAAATGGGGTGATAAACAATATCGACATCATTCGGATTTTCATTTTCAAGAAGAATAGCATCGCGATAAAATTTTCCATTCTCATCGAAATACCGAATTACTTTTTTCTCTCCGGGGAGGGTAGTTTTTCCAATATTCTCGGAGAATTTCATTTTGGGTTGACCGTTTATTTGAGTGAGTTTGTAAACCCCGTCCAGTGCTGCATCGTTTTTACCGGTTACCAATTCGGTACCAATTCCAAAAGCATCAATTTCAGCATTCTGGTCGTTTAATAAACTTTTTATTACATATTCGTTTAATTGGTTAGATGCTATAATTTTTATGTAGTTTAGTCCTGCATTATTGAGCATTTTACGGACTTTTTTACTCAGGTAGGCTAAATCCCCGCTATCCAGTCTAATTGCTTTCACTTGTAGTCCTTTTTCTTCCATTTCGCGGGCAACGATAATTGCATTCGGAATTCCCGACTTTATGGTGTCGAAGGTATCAACAAGGAGTGTTGTATTTTCAGGATTACATTTTGCAAATGCTCTGAATGCCTCCAGTTCATTGTCGAAACTTTGTATCCAGCTGTGTGCATGAGTTCCGGAAACGGGAATGTCGAATAATTTTCCGGCAAGAACATTGGAAGTGGAGGCAGCACCACCAATACAGGCTGCCCGGCTGGCATGGAGTGAACCAAAACCCTGGGCGCGGCGCAAGCCAAAATCAGCAAAAATCTTTTTCCCCGAAACAAGCTTCATCCGAAAAGATTTTGTGGCGATTAACGACTCGAAATTTAATATGTTCAGTAGCAAACTTTCAATTAACTGGCATTCAATTATGTTTCCTTTTACCCGTAAAATTGGTTCGTTGGGAAAAACAATCTCTCCTTCACGGGCACTTAAAATGATTCCGGAAAATTGAAATTTGCTTAGATAATTAAGAAATTCAGGTTTTAAATTTTGCTGCTTTAAGTATTCAATGTCAGAAGAACTGTAAGTAAATTTCGACAGCAATTCTAAAAAATCGTAAAGACCGGCAAAAACGGTGAATCCGCCTTTGAATGGATTGGTTCTGAAATAGTAATCGAAAGTAGTGATATCGTCTTTTTTTCCACCATAAAAATAGCCCTGAGCCATTGTTAGTTCGTAGAAATCGGTGTAAAGTCCTAAGTTGCTGGTTAATATCGACATACTTGTGTTTCTTCTTTTTTCGAGTGTTTAAAGATAATTAAGATTTTTTTGAAACTGGATTCGTATCGCACAAAAATGGTTTTTGTTAAACAAATTTGGTTTTTGTAGAAATTATTGTTTGCGTGTGAATATTGTAGTTATTCGTATGAGAAATTTTTTTCAACAAAATTAATTGTACAAAAAATTTGTATTTGTTGCATTGTTGCATTTATTTTTCGTATTAAAATCAATGAAAAAGCTTTTTTATCAGCATTCTTTACTTAAAAAATAAGCAAAATACCTAGTATGTACTATTGAGCTCTTTTTATCTTTGGAGTCAAGTAGATAATTCTACTTTCGGAAGCTTATTGTTGTTAATTTAAATGCGTTATAAATTAGGTATTTTGCCTTATTCACTGTTATTCGCGAGTATATTATTTCTATTTTTAGAAGTTAATTTGTATTTTAACGTGAACGTAAGTTTGTCTTCCTTTTGATAAAAATTATTAAGATTTAAATATGAAAAACTTTACTGAAATCAACTATCCTTTTTCAAGTTTCAAATTTATTTTTCTGTTTGTTTTATTAGGATTAATATCGAATGTGATAAAATCTCAGAATTGTACAATAAATGCAGGAGTTAATGCTGATATTTGTGAAAATGAACGTTTTTTCCTTGATGGAAACAGAAATGGGTATTCTAGTGATCCAATTACCTGGGAACAGGTTGCTGGCCCAAGTGTAGTTATTGTTGACCCCAACAATATAGACACGGAGATTTTAGGATTTCAAAGTGGAAATAGTTACACCTTTAGAATTTCGACAAATTGCACGGATGGTTCTTATATTTATCAGGAAGTAACGTTTTCAGTAGTTCCTATAACAACAGCTTTTGCAGGTAATGATCAATCATTTTGTCCCGGAACGCATACGCTAAATGCAAATTCGCCGGAAACATATGAATCTGGAAGGTGGCTGATAAGTGATGGAGATCATGGAATAACAATAAATGATGATGAACTTTATAATTCACCAATAACTGCAGCTGCTGATAGTTCTGGAACGGCAGAATTAATTTGGATCATAACAGGATCAAATCGATGTGTTAGTCGCGATACCGTTTTAATTTCAAATAAGGGGGGAGAAGATGTTGACGCAGGAGGCCCTTATAATCTATCTCAGTGTTACTCATCTACTCAGGCGGTACGTATGCAAGCCAGTTATGCAGGTAGTGGTATTGATGGACAAATAGGAACCTGGACCCTTTTTAGTGGTCCCAATATTCCCAACATACAAAATATTAATGCTAAAAGAACAGTAATATCAAATCTAGTAGAAGGAAGCTATAAGCTAACATGGAATGTAACGGGTGATTGTGAGTCGGGTGTTGATACTGCATTTATAAATGTTCCTGCTCCTACAGGAGACATAACAAATGCCAATATTACAGGATCCAATTACGATAATGATTATCGAATAATCTACTGCGATGGGCGTACTGATATTGTTTTGCAGGGGAATGCACCGCGTTATACCAACGAAACAGTGCTTTGGACTCAAGAGCCAGTGGTGGCAGGAGTTAGTATTGAAAATGCAACGAGTACGGTAACAAGTGTAAGTGGTTTAAATGGAATTGATACTTATACATTCCGGTATACAATTTCCAATTCAGTTACAGGTTGTTCAAGTAGTCAGATTGTACATATTGCTTATACTGAACAGCCTGCCGTTAATATTGATGTTGACCGAGTTGACTTAGTTTGTGGAAGCTTCGATGCCGAAATACCTTATACATCAACAGGAACTGGAGATGAATCGTGGATGATTGTAAGTGGTTCTGATAGTTCGTCATGGGGGACACTTCCTACTGATTATTATTCGATTACTTCGGGTAGTCCGGTAACAATTGACAATTTAAATGCAGATGGAAACTATGTTATTCGTTTAAGGAAAGAAGCCACCATTGGGGCGCAATGTGAAACAGCATTCGATGATGTGCTTGTTGTTGTCTCAAGTAGACCGGCAGGTGCAGAGGCAGGATCTAAACCTGTAATTGCCTGTACCGTCGACTCTACTCATTTGGCTGGAAATGAGCCTGTTGATGGAATTGGAACCTGGTCTCAGGTTTCGGGACCAGCCCAAGCAACAATTGAGGATGTCCATCACCCAAATACAAAACTTTCAGACCTTGTAAACGGAACCTATACATTTAGGTGGTTAGTAAGCTATGGCCCTTTTTGTCCAACTTATCAGGACGATGTTATCGTAACAAGAGCGGATGCTACTCCGACACTGTCCTATGCCGGTGAAGACCAGAATGTTTGTGTTGGTTCGAAAGTATTTTTAGATGGGAATACCCCAGCTTTAAACGAATGGGGATATTGGGAGGCAATTCCTTCAGAAGGGATTGTTTTTGATGATTCAACATCGACCAATGCTATTGTTATAGGATTAACAGGCGAAACGATTTACGAGTTTGTGTGGACTATTGAAAACGATTGTGGTACTACAAGAGATACAATGTTAGTAACAGTAGGCATACAACAAGGGCCGGTAATCGCCGATGCCGGAGACGACCGTTGTTTGTCAGCCGATACCACCAGTTTTAATCTCGAAGGAAATAGCGCAGTAGATGGTGACGGAACCTGGACAGAAAACAGTGGAGCCACCGGGTTTACAATTGATGATGTTACTTCTCCTCTTGCACTGGTAACTATTACTACACCGGGATCATTTAAATTTATTTGGTCTATTGAAGAACATGCTAGTTGCGCAGTGTCTCTTGATTCCGTAATTATTACGATCTCCGATTCGGTTACGTCAGCCTTGGCTGGTGTTGATCAGGAAGTTTGTGGGTATGAGGTAACTGTGACAGGTAATGAACCAGAATCTTTTGAAACGGGATATTGGACACAGGTTTCGGGTAATGCAGGGGTTGTTCTCGAAAATCCATCCTCATATACAAGCAATGTTACAAATTTGACGGGTGGAAGCTATACATTTCGTTGGACCATAACCAATAATGCTTGTGGTGAGTCGTTTGACGATGTAGTGATACGTGTATCGGAACCCGATTTGGGCAATATTGCAAATGCTGGGCCCGATATAGGTGTTTGTTCTGTTGACACAGCTGCATTAGAGGCTAATTCAGTTGAGAATGGTGTTTGGACAATTCTTGGCGGGCCAAATACGCCATCATTTTCCGATCCTAATGCACACGATGCTGTCGTTTCTGGATTGATTAAAGGTGTATATAGCTTAAGCTGGACAAGTTACGGAGGTATCTTTTGTCCTCCTACCATTGACACAATGGAAATAAATGTTACTCCGCAGGCGGTAGCGGGCAATGACCAAAGTTATTGTAATGGAACCACAGAAGTAAATTTGGTTGGAAACCCCAACAGTGATGGGGTATGGACACAGCTAGACCCTAAACCTAACAATGTTGATGTTGTCATCGACTCCACTTCTTCAAATTCAGCTACTGCATCAGGCTTAGATGCTGGAGCGGAATCATTTGTTGTATATACATTCATGTATAGTATTTCAACTGTAGATTGTAGCTCAACTGATACTCTGGCCGTTACACTTTATTCTGCACCCGATACTGCAAAGGCTGGTGATGATGTTGAGTTTTGTGGTGCAACACAATTTCAGTTGACCGGTAGTGATCCGGATGTATCTACCGGAACTTGGTATAAACTCTCTGGACCAGATGGCGGTTCTTTTTCTTACCTCAATGATTCAGTTGCTACTTTTAATGATGCAGTGCCCGGTGTGTATATTTTTACCTGGGAAATAGCTAATGGTACTTGTTCGAATTCAGACCAGGTGCGGATTACAAACTACGAATATCCTTCGCCTGCAGTAGCCGGAGATGACCAAACGACTACTTGTGATACCGAGATTATTATGGCGGCTGATTCGCTTGATGTTGGTATTGGCAGCTGGAGTTTGCTCACGAAAACTGGTGATGCTCCCGACCCTATCATCCATTCGCCAATTTTGCATAATTCAATAATATCTAATCTTGGACCTCAAAGTAGTGGCGATTCTGCAGTTTATGAGTTCGAATGGTTGGTTACAAATGGTGGTGTTTGCGATTCTTTGCGCGACACTATGGAAGTAACCGTTTATGAGATTCCTAATCCTGCAGATGCCGGAGTTGATCAGGATTATTGTAATGCAACAGAAATTACTTTATATGGTAGTAACCCAGCTCTAGGAGAAGGAGAATGGACATTTGTTAGTGGACCTGGAGTTGAAGGTGACTATACTATTGCCGATGCTACCTCAGCAACAACTACTGTTAGTGGAATTATTCAGGGAACCTTTGTTTTTAAATGGCGAACTTACACAATTAACTGTTCTACTGAAGACGAAGTTACCATTACCAACTATACTTTGCCCACACCGTCGGTTGCAGGTGTTGATATTGAGGAATGTTTATATACCCCTATTATTTTAGATGGTAACGACCCAACGATTGGGAGTGGTGTCTGGAGGCAAACTTCAGGCGATTTGCTTACTTTGTTAGATTCTACCGATCGAAATACACAAATATTAGGAGCAGCAGTTGGTGTGTATGAGTTTGAATGGGAAATTTCAAGTTATAGTGGATGTGCAGTTAGTTCAGATACTGTACAAGTTACCATTAATGGAATTCCCACACATGCTGTGGCTGGCCCCGATCAGCAATTATGTAATATATCAGGTACCAGCAGTACTACCCTTGCCGGCAATGATACCATTGCTGAAGGTGTAACCGGTTTTTGGACCGTAGTTGCCAACCCTACAGCTGCTACCCTTACTTTTGATGATAATACCTTATATAATACAACTATCTCTGGTCTTGAGCCTGGAGAACCTGCAACTTATGAGTTGAAATGGACTCATACCACTGGATCTTCAAGTTGTGACAAATCTGATAACATGAAGATTGATGTCTGGGAGGAACCAAGTGCTGCTGCTGGTGGTGACCAAACATTATGTAATGAAACTGCTGTTACAATGGCGGCAATTAATCCTGCTGTTGGAACGGGTGAATGGTCGTTGGTAAGTGGACCAAATACACCCATAATTACTGATCCATCATTAATTACAACTACCATTACCGGTATTATTCCGGGCACATATATTTTCAGATATACAGTATCAAATGGAGATGTATGTACCCCTTCTACCGATGATGTTACTGTAGTAAATTATTCAGAATTTGCAGTCTCGGGGGCCGATAATCAAACCATTTGTATGGCTGGCTCTACCAGTTTAAGTGTAGTGGCTTCAGGAGGATCTGGGTCGTACACATATCAGTGGTGGTCTTCAACTACCGATTGTAGTAATGATTTTACTCTTATTTCAGGTGCTACATCAAATACTTATAATACTCTCAATCTAACTCAAACAACATTTTATCATTGTGTAGTTTCTGATGTTGGTGGAGTATGTTCTGATGTAACTTCCGACTGTGGAACAATTACAGTTGTTGATGATCCGGTTTGGAATGTAATTACTATTAATGAGGCTGATGCCTGCGCTGGTGGACAAGTGACTTTTTCTGCTACTGTAACGGGTGGCTTGGGAGGAACAATTTCATGGATACGTTCAACTGCTGCTGGAGGTGCTGGAGTACCTGTTTTTAGTCCGGATACTCCTCCCGCAACTGGTACTTATTATTACCGCCCACACTACGAGCCAACGGGTGTTGGTTGTGATTTGGCCGATGGAACAGAAACTGAAATCGAAATTGTTGCAGACCCAATTATTTCCATTCAACCGGTTGGCGCAACTATTTGCTCTGGTGCCACGCATAGTATGACCGTAGCTGCCTCGGGAGGAACAGGGGCTTTTTCATATCAATGGCAGGTTTCAAATAATGGAATCAATGTTTGGGATAACGTAACGGACGGAATTGGTGGAACAACTAGTTCTTATGAAACAGCAGCTTTAACTACGACAAAACATTATAGAGTTTTGATTACCCAAGCTGGTAGCGGTTGTGGTGCTTTAACATCCGATGCAGTGCCAGTTAAGGTTCCACGCATTACCACTCAACCAGATGCTGTAACTACCATTTGTGATGGCGGAGATTATACTATGTCGGTAACTGCCGATGATGCCGATGCTACTTTGGCGTACCAATGGGAAGAATCGGCCAATGGCTCAACCGGATGGGCTTCTGTTACAGCTGGCGCCGGCGCCACTTCTGCTACATATACTACTGATATACTGCCAAGCGGTACTTATTATTACCGTTGTGTAATTACAGTGACTTCACCAAATTGTGCCAATATTGAAAGTACGGTTGTAACCGTAGTTGCAGCTACCGATCCGGTAATCGATACCGATCCGGTGGGCGCAACAATTTGTGAAGGAGATACACACGACTTATCCGTGGTTACATCTGGAGGAGAAGGTCCTTTTAGTTACCAGTGGGAAAAATCTACTACGGATTGCACAACTGGCTTTTCTTCAATAAGCGGTGCAACCAACAGTACTTATACCACTTCTGCATTAACGGTAGATACTTATTTTCGTTGTGTGGTAACCCAAAGCGGTGTGGCATGTAATACCAATACTTCAGATTGTGCAACAATAGTAGTTAATAATTTGACGGCAGGATCAATTGCAACAGCACAAACCCTTTGTGAAGGTGATACGCCGTCAGCGTTAACGAGTACGGCTGTGGCAACTGGCGATGGAACAATTTCTTACCGTTGGCAGGTAAGCACAAATGGAAGTGTTTTTAATGACATTACTCCTGCTGAAACCAACCTAACTTATGCTCCGGGAGCATTAACTGCCGATCGTTGGTACCGCCGGGTTGCCATTTCAACATTAGATGGGATTGCTTGCGAAAAGAACAGCAACGTGGTAAAAATTACAGTGAACAACCTTACTGCCGGAACAATTTCAGCGGCACAAACCATTTGCGAAAATACTACTGCTGCATTAACAGGAACTGTACCTACAGCTGATGGTGCTGTTACTTATCAATGGCAAAGCAGTGCCGATAACGTTACTTTTTCGGATGTGGCAAGCGGTGGCACTAATCAAAATTATACAACACCAAATTTAACAGATGATACCTGGTATCAACGAATCGATATTTCCTCATTAAATGGAGTGGTATGTACTGATTTATCAAACGTAGTTGAACTTACTGTTAACAATGTAGACCCCGGTTCAATTCAAGACGATCAAACCATATGTTCGGGTGTTGTTCCAGCGGTGTTAACTACAAATGTTTCTGCAAGTGGAGACGGAGCGATTCGTTATCGTTGGCAGAGAAGTATCGATGGGACTAATTTTTTTAATATAAGTGGGTCGCATGGAAATAATGAAACATATGAGCCCGATGCATTAACTCAAGATACATGGTTCAGAAGAAGAACTTATTCACAGTTGAATAGTGTGGATTGTGATAAATTCTCGAACGAAATAAAAGTTACGGTAAACAATGTAGATGCGGGAGAAATTTCCGAGGATCAGGAAATCTGTTTTGAAGGAACGCCCGATTTATTAACAACCCAAACTGCAGCAACTGCAGATGGAACAATTACCTATCAGTGGCAAGAAAGTAGCGATGGAACTGTATTTAATAATGTAGCCTCGGGAGGAACTTCTGCAACTTATCAGCCGGGTGCATTAACGGTTGATATGTGGTATCTACGAATTGCAACTTCTACCATTTCAGGAGATCCTATTGTTTGTAGTTCTATTTCTGATCTCGTAAAAATAACGGTAGTGCCTGATCCAAATATTATTACTCAACCAACTGGAGGAATTATTTGTAACGGTGGTACTATCGGTTTATCGGTAACAGCGCAGTATGGTACGCCAAGTTTGAATTACCAATGGCAGGTTTCCACAACCATTATTCCATACAATTGGACAAATGTACCAAGCGGTGGAACAGCGGCAAGTTATACAACGGATCCGCTCATAGCAGCGGGACCAGCTTCAGTCAACTATTATTATCAGGTTATAATCACAGCGAGCGGAAATGGTTGCAATCTCATTACTTCCGACCCGGTAACGGTTACGGCAGTGCCAGATCCTACCATCGACACCCAACCGCAAGATGTTACCATTTGTAGCGAAACATTTACTACTTTAACTGTTTCGGCAAGTGGGGGTACACCATCGCTCGTTTACCAATGGAAATATTGGGATGGCGATTCATTTAAAAATGTTGTTGGCGGTTCGGGCGAAGCAACAGCATCTTATACAACTCCAACATTAACGGAAACTACATTGTATAGGGTTGATATTTCAGCCACAGGAACCAATTGCGATCCTATTTCTTCCAATGAAATTACAGTTTCTGTTCCTCGAATTACAACACAACCTTTGGGTAATCCAAATTCTTGTGAAGGAGTCCCTCATTCAATGAATGTTGTGGTTGATGGTGGAAATGCAGATGTGATTTATCAATGGCAGTTCTCCGATTTCGATTGCAACTCGGGTTGGAATGACATATTGGGAGCAAATGCTAATAATTATACTGCAACTGTTTTGCCTCCGCCTGGAGGTACAAGATATTTTAGGTGTGTGGTAACTGTAAGTAGTCCAGACTGTTCAGATTTAACTTCAGATTGTGTACCTGTAACCGTGGTGGGTTGTAATCCTATTATTGGTGTGGCCAAACAACTGGTTAGTCTCGATTACAATGTTGATGGAACTTATGATGCACTTTTCAATATTCGTGTTCAAAACTACGGCGGCGTATTGCTCGAATATATTCAGGTAAGCGAAGATTTAGAAACGGTATTTGGCGAAAATAATTACGAAGTACTGGAATTAAGCAGTACTTCTTTCGATGTAAATACTGCATTTATAGGAGTGGGAAATTTGCTGGACAATTCGGGAACTTCAAATACGCTTGCTGTTGGTGCTTCAACAGACATTCAATTAAGAGTAAATATTTTAAGTGACGGAACTTATAGTAATACGGTTACTGCTTCATCTTCTACAGGAGGAGTTTCCGATGTTTCTCAAGATGGTAGCGATCCGGATCCAAACTCTGGTGGGGCTGGCGACGGAGATCCAACAAATAATAATGATCCAACACCGATTGAGATAGTAAGCTGTAGTTTAACAGCTTCCGGCACTATAAATACAACATGTAACAATTCAGCAGGAGGAATTATTTTAACTGGAAGTGAAGCAGGTATAGTTTCATTGAATGGAACGGAGAAAGCTTCTCCTGCAACATTTTCTAATTTGCAAGCAGGCTGGTACAATGCTACATTTGTTGCAAGTGCGACGGGTTGCATTTCAAATGCCTATTTCGAAATTACTAATTCAGACAGCAATCTGGCAGGTAGTGTAACTTATCACAAAGATGTGAGTTGTTATGCTGGCAACGATGGCGCTGTAACAGTTACTGCCACAGGAGGTAGTAGTACTTATTCCTATAAATTGAATGGAATAGATACAACAGTCAGCTCTTTTGCTGCATTGCAGGCAGGCGAATACGGATTACAAATCATTGACGATAATGGCTGTACTTATACGGTAAGTTTTGATATTGATGAACCTACAGCATTGGATATTGTATTAGTTGATCTGGTTAATCCAGATTGTGATAATTTAGGACAAATAATAGTTAGTGGAACAGGCGGAACATTACCTTATGATTTTACTTCTACATCAGGCTCTGTTTCAAATAATATTGTATCTGCTCTTCCTGCGGGATTAGACACCATTGCAATTACTGATAATAATGGTTGTGTAGATACTTTAATTATCGACCTGCTGGATGTAGATGAAACTGCACCAACATTTACATGTCCAGACACACAAATTTTAACAGCGGATTCCGATTGTCAGGCTACAGTACCAGACTTAACTGCCTTGATATCTGCAACGGATAATTGTTCTTTGTCAGGCGATATTTTAGTTACCCAAAGTGTTGGAGTAGATACAACAATCAGTAGTAACATAACAGTAACAGTAACCGCAACCGATGAAGCAGGTAATTTTACGAGTTGTGATGTTTTATTGGAAATAGAAGATACAACTAATCCTGTAGCGAATTGTCAGGATCTAATTTTACAGTTAGATATGACCGGATATGTTTACCTGAGTGCGGATGATATAGATAATGGTTCAACTGATAATTGTGGATTGACAAGTTTAGCTATAGATGTCACAAGATTT
>CAYZBC010000022.1:4756-19918 GCA_964476535.1 uncultured Maribellus sp. | reverse complement strand
TTTGTAACTGATTTAAATGTAAGTAATAATTGTTCAGATGTAACAGTCAGCCAAATCCCGGTCTTTGGTACAACAATCGGCACGGGTGAAACCAGTGTGATAATTACAGCCACAGACGGCACTAATGTATCAACCTGTACCACAACAGTAACGGTAGTCGACCAAACGGCACCGGATTTCACCTGCCCTGGTACACAGCAGCTTTATGCTGATATTAATTGCCAGGATACCGTTCCTGATTTGGTTGCGCTGGTAACAGCTACTGATAATTGCACGGGCTCAGGTAATATTATAATAACACAGAGTGTATCTGCCGGAACTTTAGTAAGTAGTGATTTAAGTGTAACAATAACTGTTTCGGATACTTTAGGTAACAGCGATGAGTGTGAGGTTTTATTGGTAATGCAGGATACCACATCCCCAATTGCAGTTTGTCAAGACATTACTTTAGCCCTCGATATGACTGGCACTGTGAATATCAGTCCTGACGATGTAGATGGTGGTTCAACTGATAATTGTGGATTGACAAGTTTAGCTATAGATGTCACAAGATTTGACTGTGATGATTTAGGCGCGAACACGGTAACCTTAACCGTAACGGATGATTCTGGCAACACTTCTACTTGTGAAGCTGAAGTAACGATAACTGATAATATTGAACCGATAATCGATTGCCCTGCGCCAGTAACGTTGGTTGCCAATGGCAGTTGTCAGGCAACAGTTCCTGATTTTGTAACTGATTTAAATGTAAGTAATAATTGTTCAGATGTAACAGTCAGCCAAAATCCATTATCCGGTGCAACAATAACTACCGGAGTAACCATAGTAACAATCACCGTTAATGACGGAACAAACATCTCGACCTGCACCACCAACGTAACCGTAATTGACGAAACTGCTCCGACATTTACTTGTCCGGAAATACAAATGCTTTATTCCAATGCTAATTGTCAGGATACAGTTCCTGATTTAACAGCATTAATTACAAATGTAACAGATAATTGTACAGGAACAGGTAACATTAGCATTACACAAAGTGTATTGGCTGGAACATTAATCAGCAGCGATTTAACAGTAACGGTAACCGTTTCCGATTCATTGGGCAACAGTTCTGAATGCGATGTATTATTAGTGATGCAAGACACGACACCACCAACAGCAGATTGTAAAGATATTATCTTGCAATTGGATATGACTGGGTATGTTCATATTACTCCTGAGGATGTTGAAGGAAACTTGACAGACAATTGCGGTTTAGCCAGTATGGCGATCGATGTTCATACATTTACCTGTGACAGTCTTGGTGATAATCCGGTTGTATTAACAGTAGCGGATGACGCCGGTAACATTTCAACCTGCATTTCTACGGTTACTATTGTAGATAATATTGAACCAGTATTGGATTGTCCTGCACCCGTAATTTTGGTAGCCGATGCCAATTGTCAGGCAGCTACACCTGACTTTTCAAGTGCTTTGAGCAATAACAATTGTGGCTCAGCAACGATTACACAATTTCCACTGGCCGACTCACTTTTAACGGTTGGAATAACCTCGGTGATTGTTATTGCAACTGATGGAGAAGGGAATGCAGATACCTGTATAACAACTGTAACCGTGATTGACGAAACTGCTCCGACCTTCATTTGTCCGGAAACACAAATGCTTTATTCCGATATAAAATGTCAGGATACAGTACCAGATTTAACAGCATTAATTACAAATGCAACAGATAATTGCACAGGTGATAATAATATAAGTATTACTCAAAGTGTTTTAGCAGGCACAATAATTAGAAGTGATTTAACGGTGACGGTAACGGTTTCCGATTCGTTGGGCAATAGTGCGGAGTGTGATGTTCTATTGGTGATGCAAGATACCACACCGCCTATACCCGTTTGCAAAAATATTACCTTACAATTGGACATGACGGGATATGTTCACATCAGTCCTGAAGATGTTGATGACGGTTCGTTTGATAATTGCGGATTAGCAAGTTTGTCAATAGACGTAAGCACATTTACATGCGATAGTATTGGTGATAATTTTGTAATTCTAACGGTAACCGACGATGCAGGCAATACTTCAACTTGCACAGCAACAGTAACCATAGAAGATAATGTTGATCCGATTTTGGACTGCCCGGCATCGGTAACTTTAATTGCTGATGAAAATTGCCAGGCACCTGCGCCAGATTTTGTAAGTGCACTGAGCAATAATAATTGTGGGATGGCGAATGTAACGCAAATCCCATCAGCCGGTACTCCTTTAACTGTTGGAATAACAATAGTAACAGTTGTTGCAACCGATTCGGAGAACAATACAGATACTTGTTTTACCGCTGTAACCGTGATTGACGAAACAGCTCCTACATTTACTTGTCCCGAAACACAAATGCTTTATTCCGATGCTAATTGCCAGGATACAGTTCCTGATTTAACAGCATTAATAACGGATGCAAAAGATAATTGCACAGGTGATAATAACATAAGTATTACTCAAAGTGTTTTAGCAGGCACATTAATCAGCAGCGATTTAACGGTAACAGTAACTGTTTCCGATTCATTGGGCAACAGTGCATTCTGCGATGTTCTTCTGGTGATGCAAGACACGACGCCACCTAATGCAATTTGTCAGAATATTGAAGTACAATTGGATATGACAGGTTGGATTCACATAACTCCTGAAGACATTGATGGAGGTTCTTTTGACAACTGTGGCTTATCAAGCATGTCGATAGACATTGCAAATTTTGATTGCACCCAGGTTGGGGAAAATGATGTAATTTTGACTTTAACCGATGATGCAGGGAATAGTTCAACTTGTACCTCGACCGTAACAATTATCGACAATGTTGATCCAATATTGGATTGCCCGGCTCCTGTTACATTAAATGCAAATTCAAGGTGCCAGGCATTAATTCCAGACTTCTCGGATGCCTTAAGCAATAATAATTGTGGAACGGCTACAATAACTCAGTCGCCTCTTGCTTATACTCCTAGAGGATTGGGTGAGCATATTATTACCATTACTGCAACTGATGATGCAGGAAATACAGATGTATGTACAACTACGGTTACTATAATTGATGTTACACCACCAACTTTTTCTTGTCCTGAAACAATTACTATGGGGGCTGATTCAAATTGTGAAGCACGGGTTCCATTCCTGACTTCTCGTATTTCGGATGCCAGAGATAATTGTAGCTCGGTAACGTTAACTCAATCCATTGCCGGAAATACATTAATTAGCAACGATATAACGGTTACAGTTACAGCAACAGATAATTCTGGGAATTCAACAAGTTGTGATGTACTTATTCGCGTAAGAGATGATAGACCACCAGTTGCGATTTGTAGGGATATTAGTTTACAATTAGACATGACCGGGCAAGTTTATATCAGCCCTGAAGATGTTGATAACGGGTCTTACGACAATTGTGGAATTGCTTCACTTTCTTTGGATGTCGATCATTTTGATTGTTCAAACATTGGAGAGAACATTGTTTATCTAACGGTAACCGATGATGCAGGAAATACAGATGATTGTTATGCAAGGGTTACAATAGAAGATAACATTAGTCCGATATTAGATTGTCCTGCACCTTTAACATTAAGTGCCGATGGAAATTGTCAGGCAATAATGCCAGATTTTACAGATGCGTTGAGTTCAAATAATTGTGGCATGGCTACAATAACTCAAACCCCGGAAGCCGGAACAATAATAGACGAAGGAGTTACAGTTGTTACGGTAGTAGCTATAGATAGTGAAGGCAATACGGCAACTTGTGTAACCACTGTCACTGTGGTTGACGATACTGCTCCAACATTTAGTTGTCCGCCGAATCAAGTATTATTCAGCGATGCGGAATGCAAAGTTATTGTTCCCGACTTGGTAGCAATGGTGTCGGCAAGTGATAATTGCAGTACTCCAGTTGTTATACAAAGTGTAGCAGCCGGTACTACAATTAGCAGTGATTTAACTGTTACAGTAAGCGCCACCGATTTAGCTGGGAACGAGACCCGTTGCGATGTATTACTTGAAGTTCGGGATACTACTCCACCAACAGCAATTTGTAAGGATATTATTTTGAATTTAGACATGACTGGTACAATTCAGATTAGTGCTGAAGATGTTAATAAGGGCTCGTTTGATAACTGTGGACTGGCCAGCATGGCAATTGATGAAACTACATTTACTTGTGATGATTTAGGCGAAAATTCAGTCGTTATGACTGTAACCGACGATGCAGGTAATACCTCAACTTGTACGGCAACAGTAGCAATTGAAGACAATATTGATCCGATATTAGACTGCCCGGCACCGGTAACTTTAAGTGCTAATACAAATTGCCAGGCAGCGATCCCTGATTTTACGGGTGCACTAAGTTCTAACAATTGTGGAACAGCTACCATAACTCAAAATCCGGTGGCCGGAACCTTGGTTGGAGAAGGAGTAACAACAGTTACTATTACTGCCTCCGACGGTGCAGGAAATGTTGTTTCTTGCGAAACAACTGTAACTGTAGTTGACGAAATTGCTCCTACATTTAGTTGTCCCGAAACACAATTATTATCGAGCAACGAAAATTGCGAAGCGCAGGTACCCGATTTATTTGCTTTGGTTTCTGCCAATGATAATTGTGGAACGCTGACGGTTTTACAAAGTGTAGCAGTTGGGACTATTATTGGTAATGATTTAACGGTTACTGTAACCGCAATTGATGCAGCAGGAAATACAACCAGTTGTGATGTTCTATTGGAAGTTCAGGATAACACGCCACCTACTTCGCTTTGTAAAGACATAACTTTAAATTTAGATATGACAGGAGCGGTTCACATTAGTCCGGAAGATGTTGACGGTGGTTCTTATGATAATTGCGGACTGGCAAGTTTATCAATTGATATTGCAACTTTTACTTGTGATGACCTTGGCGAAAATCAGGTAATTCTGACAGTAACTGACGATATAGGTAACATTTCAACTTGCAGCGCAGTGGTCACAATTGGAGATAATATTGAACCTGTTTTGGATTGCCCTGTTCCGGTAACATTAATTGCTGATGCAAATTGTCAGACAGCGATACCTGATTTTACCGATGCATTAAGTTCCAACAATTGTGGAACAGCTACCATAACTCAAAACCCGGTGGCCGGAACCTTTGTTGGAGAAGGAGTAACAACAGTTACCATTACTGCCTCCGACGGTGCAGGAAATGTTGTTTCTTGCGAAACTACCGTAACGGTTATTGATACAGAAGCTCCCAAAATAACTTGTCAGCCAGCATTGCAGTTGATTGCTTTACCCGGGAATTGTAGTGCAGAAGTAGCACTGATTATGCCAGCGATAATTGATAATTGTTCTGGTGAAGCCAGCGATATTTACTATACTGTTTTTGGTGCAGACGGTTTTACCAGTGAGTTAATTTCGGCTAATAACTTATTGTTTGAATTTGGTGCTGGTATTAACAGGGTTGAATGGAAAGTAGTCGATGAAGCAGGAAATGTTAGTTTCTGCTGGCAGGATGTTTGGATTGTAATTGATGATAATGAAACGGCTACCGATGCAGGCTCAAATATTTCGATTCTCGAAACAGAATCGGTTACGATTGAAGGAGCGACTGCTCCAGAATATGCAACTATTAGTTGGAGTTCGTCTGGGTCGGGTGAGTTTAGCAATTCAGAATCCATTGTTGCTACATATACTCCTAGTGTAACTGATCGTTTGGATGGATTTGTAATACTTACAATTACTTCTTCAACAGCGTGTACTTCCGTTTCAGACCAAATGGTGTTAAGTTTTTTCAATGCACCGGTTGTGTCGGCGGGAGTTGACGCTGAAATTTGTGAAACAGGTGTATTCCAATTATTTGGAAGTATTTTGAGCAATGTTGCTTCTGTTGAATGGTATGTTATAGGAAGTGGCACTTTAAATAACAATCAGATAATAAATCCAATTTATACACCAAGTCAGGAAGATATTCTGGCGGGTGCAGTGCAAATCGTTTTTGTAGGAAAATCTAATTATTCAGGAATCGCAACCGAAGACACATTGAACCTTTACATTAATCGCCAGCCAATTATTTCAGCCGGCGACAATGCTACATGGTTGTGCGAATCAGAAGCATTTTTGTTGTCCGATGCTACTCTCGAGTTTGGGGAGTCTTTGTTGTGGACAACCAGCGGTACAGGTGTATTTGATGATGATGAATTGTTAAATGCAACGTATTATCCAAGTGAAGCCGATGTTCTAAACGGAAGTGTCATTCTTAGCGTTTCGCATGAATCTGAAGGTGCCTGTGCAAGTGTAACGGACCATATTGTTTTGAATTTTTCAAACCATCCAACAGTTGATGCTGGTAATAACCGAGCGACTTGCTTCAATGAGCCTGTTCAAATCACAGAGGCTTTTGCCAAGAATTTTAATGCAATTTTATGGACATCAAATGGTGGTGGAACAATTTCAAATGCGAATACATTGTCGCCAATTTATACACCTGCAGCAGATGAAATTGGAATAATTATATTAACGATGCAGGTGACGGGTGAAAATGGTTGTGTTGAAGACACAATTTACGATGAAGTAGAAATTGAGATATATCCGCAACTTGTTGTTGATGCAGGTGATGATGCAACAATATATTACAATACAACAACGATGTTATCCGTTTCGGTTGAAAATGGATCGGGTTCGTATTTCTACAACTGGTACCCTGCAGGTTTTGTTTACGACAATAATGTAAACTATACTGAAACAACTAATCTTGTACGTACCATAGAATTTGAGGTAATTGTTACTGATGCAAATACAAATTGTACAGCTTCCGATATAAAAACTGTTTATGTTGATGAAGTTGCCGGGAATTTAGTGAGTTTCTACAGCGGATTTTCGCCCAACCACGATGGTGTTAATGATACATGGTCGATAAAAGGAATCGAAAAATTTCCGGATAATGAGGTGATGTTTTTCAATAGATGGGGAGATAAAGTGAATGAGTATCAGGATTATGATAATGTTACGGTGGCATGGGATGGAACCAATAACAGGGGGAAACCTTTGCCGGATGGGACCTACTATTACATCGTTACTTTGAAAGGTGTTGATTCATACACCGGATGGGTACACATAAGAACTGACCGATAAATTATTATGCGCAAAAAAAATAGAATTATGAAAAAGATAATACTCGCATTAATACTGTTTTGTAACTTGTCGGTAGTGGCACAGCAAGACCCTTTGTTTTCGCAATATATGTTTAATAAATTACTTGTGAATCCAGCCTATGCCGGAAGTCGTGAAACGTTTACGGTTGATGTGTTAAACAGAATTCAATGGGTTGGAATAGATGGTGCACCCAAAACAATGACTTTGGCTGCACATTCGATATTGGGAAACAATAAAGTTGGATTGGGTGGTTACGTCTATCGCGACGAGCTTGGCCCTACTATAAATCAAGGAGCAATGGCTACTTATTCATACCGCATTCAAACGCAAAAGGGATGGTTCTCATTTGGTATTCAGGGTGGAATTAAACATTTTAATTTCGACTGGAATGCCATTCAAACGGAGTATCCCGATTATATTTTCTATCCGGAGGATGTCCAGAGAATTACACCCGATCTTAACCTGGGATTTTACTACTATACTCCACGGTTTTTTGCAGGTTTATCGTCGAAACAAATGTTAGAGAACGAATATGGAGTTGCAGAGTATGAGGGGAAGACTTCATTCTCCAGGTTATCAAGACACTTTTATGCCATGACAGGTTTTGCTATGCCAATAAACGATAAAATGGTATTTCGTCCGTCGATGATGGCTAAATATGTAAACAATGCACCCGTTCAATTCGATTTTAATGCCAGTATTTTGTTTAGCGACATATTCTGGGTTGGAGTTGCATATCGAACTGAAAAAGCTGTTATACTACTTACCGAATTCACCATAGCTAAGGGAATTAGGCTGGGGTATTCATTCGATTTGTATTTAAACGAATTGCAATTGCACAATAAAGGATCGCATGAATTTCGATTGGGATTCGATATTGCAGGGAAAAAAGACAGAATGAAAACACCGAGGTACTTCTAATAATTGAAAACTTTAAAAGATGAAAAGAATAAATATATTATTGATTGTAATTCTGTCTTCTTTGGTTAGTTTGAATGGATATTCGCAAACTAGAAAAGCAGATAAACTGTTTAAATATTACAATTATGCAGAAGCAATTCCCCTCTATCAGAAGGTAGTGGAGTCGGAGAATAAAACTGAAAGAGTCCATGCAACTCAACGATTGGCAGATTGTTATCGCTTTACAAACAACATGGCTGAAGCAAGAATTTGGTACGAAAAGGCGATAGAAATTAACCAATCAAATTCAATGAATTTTTATTATTTGGGGCAAGCACTAAGGACTTTGGGATTGTTTCAGCCTGCTTCAGATGCATTCAATACCTTTAATGAATTGGCTCCGGATAGTTTAAATGGGAAAAAATACCATCAGTTTTGTGTTGATATTCAGGAATGGGAGAATTTGCCAGATGTGGCTGAGATTAAAAACATTGAGACTATAAATACAAAATATTCTGATTTTGGACCTGCGTTGTATAATGATAAAATTGTTTTTACTTCCGACCGGAAATTAGATCCACTGGACAAAAATACCTACGGATGGACCAATTTCAGTTATTTGAATTTATTCATTTCAAAGCCCGAATATTATCATAGTTTCTGGAACGGTGTTCCGGAGGCAGAGCAAATGTCGAGTAATTTTAATCAGACGTATCACGATGGGCCTGCGTGTTTTACTCCTGAAAATAAGGTTTACGTTACAAAAACGATTGCCGGTAAAGGGAAAAAGGGAGCGGATAAAATTCGGACTCATTTAATGAAAATATTTTATGCCGATATTGTTGAGGGCAAAAAACTTCGTTTCGATCCATTTTTTTATAACAGCGATTCGTATTCGGTAGAACATCCAACACTCTCGAAAACCAACGATCAAATGATATTTTCGTCGGATATGCCCGGTGGGTTTGGTGGTTTCGACTTGTATGTTTCGACCCTTAAAAATGGTAAGTGGGGTATTCCTGAAAATTTGGGTGAAAATATAAATTCCAAAGGGAATGAGGTATTTCCTTATTGGGTAAACGAATCGGTTCTTTTCTTCTCATCCGATGGCCATTTAGGATTTGGGGGGTTGGATATCTATCAAACAAAATTGGAGAATGAAGTTTGGGGAGAGCCTGAGAATCTTAAAAAACCACTCAATTCATCCTACGACGATTTTGGAGTATTGATGCTTGAAAATATGAAGGAAGGAATGTTGAGCTCAAATCGTCCTGGAGGAAAAGGCAGCGATGATATTTATGCTTTTAAAATGTTAAAAAAGACCAGTTCCCCAAAATTGGTTGTTGGGCCGGAATTAATTGTAAGTGGGTACGTAAAAGAATTTGTTTCGAAAGAACCGATTAATGAAGCAACTGTTTTTTTGTTTGATCCGGCCACTGATAATGTATTGATTCTTAAAACTGATAATTTGGGTTACTTCGAAACCGATGTGGTTTACGATAATCCTTATGTGGTAAAGGCGATGAAATCGGGCTATATCTATGATTGTTCAACTTTCCGAACTCCTGATAACAAAGAGATAAAAAAGTACGTTGTACCGCGCGATTTATTACTGGCCAAACTTGAAATTAATCAAGTGATTGAGGTTGAAAATATTTATTATGATTTGGATAAATGGTTCATTCGGAAAGATGCAGAAGAACCGCTGGATAACTTGGTTCGGATTATGAGAGAATATCCCATTACTGCTGAATTATCGTCGCATACCGATTCAAGGGCAACGCACGAGTACAACAATGAACTTTCGCAAAAAAGGGCAGAATCTGCTGTAAGATACATTGTTTTGCAAGGAATTAGCCAGGGAAGAATTACTGCAAAAGGTTACGGAGAAACTCAATTGGTGAATAAATGTGCCGACGGTGTAATTTGTACCGAAGAACGGCACCAGGCAAATCGTCGAACCGAATTTAAGATAACAGGAGTTGATGCATCGTTGGTAGGTCAGGATCCATTTAACCTGAAAGTATTTAAAGTGGGTGATGTGATTAGTGCCAAATTGTTGGATGCAAATTTCTTTTCAAATTGTTTGGTTGAAAAAGAGAGTCTACAAGATTATTTATTACCTGGCAAAGCGCAAAAAAATATTGAGTCGGCAAAAAAAAATAACGCTGTAATTATTAAGGCTGAAGAACCAAAACCAGTAGTTAAAGAAATGGCAGCCGGCCCGGTTTATCGGATACAATTGGTGGCAACCACGAAAAAGCTAGACATTCCAACTTATTTTTCGAACATTAGCAATTTGGTTGATGAATATGGGATTGCCGTACAGAAAGTTAATAATTTAAACAAATACCAGTTGGGTAATTTTAGTACAAAAGGCGAAACCCAAAGTTTAAGAAAAGTACTGGAAAACGAGGGATACAAAGGTTGTTTTCCAGTAAGGATCGAAAACTGATTCAACATCTAAAATGAGTATTTGGGAATAAACTATTTTTCAGGATCCAGAAAAATGGTTTGTTCCCTGTTTGGACCAACCGAAGCAATTGAAACCGGAATTCCCATCTCGTCTTCGATAAAACTAATGTAGTTGTTTAACTCTTCAGGAAATTCGTTTTGGTCTTTGAGTTTGGTTAAATCAGTTTTCCATCCGGGTAATTCAACATAAACCGGTTTAACATCGTCGTTTAATTCAAACGGAAAATGTTCGACAACTTCGCCATTAATTTCATAACCAACGCAAATTTTGATGGTTTCAAAATCGTCCAAAACATCACCTTTCATCATAATTAATTCGGTAGCGCCATCAAGCATAACCGCGTATTTTAACGCAACTAAATCGAGCCAGCCACAACGGCGTGGTCTGCCTGTTGTAGAACCGTATTCGTTCCCTGCATCGCGTAATTTTTTTCCTGTTTCATCAAACAATTCAGTTGGGAAAGGGCCCATTCCAACGCGAGTACAATACGCTTTGAAAATTCCATAAACATTGCCAATTTTTTGTGGTGCAATACCAAGACCGGTACAAGCACCTGCAGAAATTGTGTTCGAACTGGTAACAAATGGATACGACCCAAAGTCGATGTCCAGCATTGTTCCTTGTGCGCCTTCGGCAAGTACCGATTTGCCATCTTTTAGTGCTTGGTTTATCATGTGTTCGCTGTCGACAATTTGAAACGATTTAAGCACTTCAATACCTTCGAACCAATCCTTCTCGCATTCATTTAAAGTTTCTTCAAAATCGAATTTGAAAAAATCGGTGAGCAAGGTTTTGTGGTTCTCAATTCGGAAAGTATACTTATCTTCGAAATTGTGTAAGAGATCGCCAACACGTAATCCGTCGCGACCAATTTTATCTTTGTACGTCGGACCAATTCCTTTTAAAGTTGAACCAATTTTTGTTTTGCCTTTTTTTTGCTCCGAAGCAGCATCCAAAAGTCGGTGCGTGGGTAGAATCAGGTGAGCTTTTTTTGAAATGTAGAGGTTACTCGAAATATCGACACCAATTTTCTTTAACGACTTAATTTCTTCATTGAAAATAATTGGATCGATAACAACTCCATTTCCTATGATATTAATTTTATTCTCGCGAAAAATACCGGAAGGTATAGTATGAAGGACATGTTTTATGTTATTAATCTCCAAGGTATGCCCGGCGTTTGGTCCTCCCTGGAAACGAGAGATAACATCGTATTTTGGTGTTAGAACATCTACTATTTTTCCTTTTCCTTCGTCGCCCCATTGCAGTCCAAGTAATACATCTACCTTCATTAGTATTCGATTTTTGTTTTTAAACGAAAAGAGTGAAGACTCAATTTGTTTAAATGAATTTTTCACTGCTTTTACATAAGCGGTTAAAAGTACAAATAATTTTTGTTTGCCGACATAAAAAAATCCTCTTGAAAAAGAGGATTTTATAATCTATTAAGATGGAATAAATTATTTATTTTTAGTGTTCTCTCCATAAATATATAAAGTATGGTGCGAGAGTTTAAAATTATTTTTGTTACAGGCATCTTCAATTATCTCTCTAATGCGGGGATCGTAAAACTCAACCACTTTTCCATTCGATGTGTCGATCATGTGGTCGTGTTGCAGTTTAGCGTAAGCTTTTTCGAATTGTGCAATATTTTTACCGAATTGGTGTTTCACAACCAACTTACATTCCAAAAGTAAATCAATGGTGTTGTAAAGTGTGGCGCGGCTTACCCGGTAGTTGTTGTTCTTCATCGAAATGTACAGTGACTCAATGTCGAAATGACCATCGATACAATATATTTCGTCGAGTATTGCAAACCTCTCAGGTGTTTTCCGGTGCCCGTTTTGCTCCAGATAATCGGTAAACATATTTCTTACCGTTTCTCTGGTTTTATGGTTATTCATAATTAAACCAATTTTAAATAAGCCTCAAAAATATAACTTTTTTTTGATATTCTTTAGAATGATTCAAAATTAATCATTTAGATTTTTAACGCGCGAGACATTATCGATTCCTTTTATTTTTTTTAAATGTTCGATTAGGATATTCAAATCGTTTGTGTTGTGAATGTAAAGAAAGAGGTCGCCTTTGAAAATTCCTTCGTGAGTATCGAATTTTACAGAGCGCATATTAATGTTGTTTCCTTTGGAAATAATTGTTGTTACTTCATTTACAATACCTAAGCGGTCGAATCCTTCTAAGTGCAAACGCGACAGATAAGATTGTCTTTTGAATTTTGTCCATTCGGCAGCCACTATTCGTTCCCCGTGGGTTGATATATATTTTGCCAATTCCTTACAATCTGCTTTGTGAATGTTGACATGGTTATCGGTTCTTAAATAGCCAATAACTTTTTCTCCCGGAATTGGATTACAGCATTTTGCTAACGAATACGAAATATTGTCCTGGGCTTCTTTAAGCAAAAACGTTTTTTTCTTATCTATTTTTTTTGAAACAATTTTGTTTTCTTCAAGATCTTCCCCTTTTTTCTTATTCCTAAAGGTAATGTTCCAGTATTTTATCAGTTTGTTTTCCGATTTTTTACCCAGAATTTCATTTATGTTTTTTAGGTTGAGAAATCCCATTCCTACTTCGGAGTAAAGTTGGTCTTTGTTGTTGAGATTAAAATGTGCAATTATTTTCTTTAAGTTATTTGCAGTGAGCGGTGCATTGGCTTTTTTTATTTCCTTTTCGACAATTATTTTTCCATTTTCGATGTGTTTGCTTTTTTCGAGTTTAAAAGCAGCCTTTATTTTGTTGCGAGCTTTTGCCGAAATTGTAAAGTCTAACCATTCCAGTTTTGGCGTTTGATTTTCTGATGAGAGTATTTCTATTTGGTCTCCACTTTGTAAAACATGACTTATTGGAACCAGTTTTAAATTAATTTTTGCACCAATGCATTTGTTCCCCAGATCGGTATGTATTTCGTAGGCAAAATCAATAATTGTAGAATTCAGTGGCATCGAAATCATATCTCCTGTTGGAGTAAAAACATTGATTTCCGATCCATATAAATTGAGTTTAAAATCATCCAAAAATTCAAAAGCGTCAGTGTCTGGATTTCTTAGTACATCTCGAATTCGTTCGAGCCAGGTTTCCAATTCACTTTCGTATGTGCTTATATCTTTGTAACGGTAGTGCGCAGCAAATCCACGGTCAGCAATTTCATCCATCCGTTCTGTTCGTATCTGGACTTCAACCCATTTCCCCTCGGGTCCCATTACTGTAACGTGTAGCGATTCGTAACCGTTTACTTTAGGTAGATTTATCCAATCGCGAATTCGGTCGGGTTTGGGTTTGTAAATATCTGTTACAATTGAAAGAACATCGAAACATTGTCGTTTTTCTGAAATTTCAGGTTTAGCTTTAATTATAATTCGAATGGCAAGAATGTCGTAAATTTCGTTAAAAGTCACTTCTTTTTTTAGCATTTTCTGCCAAATGGAATAACTTGATTTTAAACGGTGTGTTACTTCGCTGCTGAAACCTTCGGCTGTAAGTTTTTCCTTTATAGGTTTTATAAATTTATTTACCAGGTAGTTGCGTGTCTCTTCCTGGTTGTGCAGTAAATACGAAATTTGGTTGTGTTCCTCGGGGTGTTTGTATTTAAAACTGAGTTCTTCCAATTCAGTTTTTATTGCATATAACCCTAAACGGTGAGCAAGTGGAACGTAAAGAAATAATGTTTCGCCGGCAACTTTAATTTTTTTGTGGGCCAACATGGAATCTAAGGTTCGCATGTTGTGCAAACGGTCTGCTATTTTAATCAAGATAACCCTAACATCGTCCGAAAGGGTCATTAGTATTTTCTTTAAAGTTAGGGCTTGTCGTGTATCAAAATCGCCCGATAGTTTTGTTAATCCGTCTACAATTCGGGCAACTTTCTCACCAAACATATTTTCAATGTCAGAGAGTCGGTATTCAGTATCTTCAACAACATCGTGCAATAAGGCTGCAACAATAGAAGTTGCACCAAGTCCAATATCTTTAGCAACTATTTTAGCTACCGCAATTGGATGAATAATATAGGGTTCACCCGATTTTCGTTTTATGCCATCGTGCGCAGCATTTGCAAACTTAAAAGCATTTTCTATTCGTGCAAGACGCGTTGCATCAAATTTGTCACGAATTTCTTTCAGGAAATCTTCGTAACGATCTTCAATATGCCTTATTTCTGCTTGTGTAAAATGCTGCACCTGGTACTTTTTTTTGTCTGCTATTTTGCTTTTTCTAATATTTATTGAAAGTAGAAATTCTTTCTAACACCAACGTTCTTTCCAGTAAAAAGATAACTTTTTTTACTCTCAATTAATAGCCAGATTGTTGCTTTAAATTCGATTCTTATCCTTAAAATGTTTTTTTAACTTTTGGATTACAAATCTATCAATTGGAAATGTAATTTCATCTTCAATCAGGGTTTTTATTTTCACCCAACGAAAACTTTGCTTGCCTTCTGTTAGATTGTCGAAATCGAACGATTTTTTAGAAATTTTAAATTGAAGTGGTTCCTGTAATTCAGCAAAATAGTAAATGCTTAAAAGTTGATGGTTTTGATAAAACAGAGCTTTCTGGTAAAAATCGGTGGTATAAAAATGACGGATATTTTTGATTTCTTGTCCGTTGCA
>CAYZBC010000022.1:0-4656 GCA_964476535.1 uncultured Maribellus sp. | reverse complement strand
CATCTACTCGTTTATTTATTCGCTTGTGAAGAATTTCTCTTTCGCAATTTAATCCGATTTTTAGAACTGAAAAAGGTCTTTTTTTATTTGGATTCGACCGAAACGAAGAATAGGGTTTGCCTGTTGTCAAACAAATTTCGAGCGCATGAATAATTCGCGCCGGGTTTTTTAAGTCAACAATTTTATAATAGTCGGGATCTTGTTTTTTAAGTTGAAGTCTCAAGCTTTCGATCCCCTCTTTTTCGAGTTGAATTTTAAACGAATTTCTAATTTCGGGATCTACGTCGGGCATTATGTCGATTCCTTTACAAATGGCATCGATGTATAACATGGAGCCTCCAACCAATAGTATCGTATTATTTTGCTGGAATAATTTTTCCAACAGTTGTATCGCTTCCATTTCGTACCTGCTGGCATTGTAGTTTTGTGTAATGGAATGAGAGTGTATAAAGTGATGTTTTACCAAAGAAAGTTCTTTTTCCGACGGAACGGCAGTACCAATTTTAAGTTCCTTAAAAATTTGGCGCGAATCGGAAGAAACAATTTCGGTGTTAAAATATTGCGCTAGTTTTATCCCTATACTTGTTTTGCCAATACCCGTTGGTCCGGTAAGTACAATTAAAGTTTTCGACATTTTTTTATGGTTTTCGCCGGGTAAGATAAGGACAAAAAAAAGACTGTTCAAAATTCGTTGAACAGTCTATAAATTACTTAAATTAATGTTTGTGATTAAAAGTCGTCCATCTCTCCATAAATCTCGGTGTAATCTTCGAGCTCGCCAAAGTCCATAATTACTTCTTCTTCTTCTTCTTCAAGGACCATTGTTTCAAGTTCGATTTCTTCACCAAGAACCTGCACAGGCGTTTCGCCGTGCTTTAGAGTGACTAACGCTTCATTAAGATTGTTCTTCATAATAATTTCTGTTAGTTCGATAAAAAAAGACCTGTCATTCAGAAAATCGAAAGTGTAAATTAGTTTCTGATTTTTTGAAGTTATCAATTCATCAAGATTTGTTTTCTGCATAATGAAAAATGCAGCTCCATTAATTCCTAAGTCAAGCATCGATATCTCTTTTAGTTTCATCCACTTTTTATCAGAGATAAAAAAAGAGGCCAATTGGTGAGATTCGTAACCTAAACTTTTTTGAATAATAGAGTGAAAATCGAAAAAAGAATGTTTTCCATCCAACTTAACTTCCATAGAAAAGTTTTGGGATTCTTGAGAACTTATTTGAAAATGATAAATCATAATACTTTGTTTTCAATTGAGGTCAAATTTTACAGGAATTTTTAAAAGATCCAAAATTTTTTAACTTAAGGTTTTAGATAAAATCTATATTTAGCTTGTTAATGTTTTTTGACAAAACTTAGTCTTTTTTCATCAAAATTCTGATTGATAACAATTTTGGCTTATTATTTTTCTGTTTTTTAACTTCTTTTGAAGTAAGATATTACGTTCTTTAAAAAATGTTAAAAATATTTAAGTCAAAGAAAAGATCGAACAAAAGCGTCACCTGTTCGTCAAAAATCAAATATTTGCAATAAAATCGATTCTATTTGTAATTGAACTATACTTTTTAAAACTAATGAGTTTTGAATCTCCTTTTATGTTTTATATTTAGTGTCTGTTAAATTAAATAAATGCGTCGAATTACATTATTTGCTGAGAATATTAGAATTGCACTGCAATCTATCCGAACTAATTTATTAAGGTCTATTTTAACCGTATTGATTATAGCGGTTGGTATTACTGCATTAGTGGGTATTTTAACTGCGATAGATTCCATTAAAAGTTCCATTACAAAGGAGTTTACTTTTATGGGCGCAAATACGTTTTCCGTTTCGAGTAGAGGAATGCGGGTACAAGTAGGTAATAGAAGATACCGCTCAAAAAATCATTTGTATATTTCCTTTTATCAGGCGAAAGAATTTAAGGAGCTTTATGATTTTCCTGCGGCAACAGCAATTTCGGTTTATGCCACTGGCACCGGTACTTTGAAATATGGTTCTGAAAAAACAAATCCAAATATTAGTGTTCGCGGAATTGATAATAACTATTTGTTTGTTACCGGTTACGAAATTGAAAAAGGCAGAAGTTTTGGAGAGCAAGATATTGAATCGGGTAGAAGTATGGTGGTGTTGGGAAGCGATTTGGCCAAAAAACTTTTTAAAGGGGGAGAAAATCCACTTCAAAAAGTAATTAGTATCGGGAGCGGTAAATATAAAGTTGTTGGAGTTTTAAAAGCAAAGGGAAGTGGATTTGGAGGTAGCAGCGATTTGGCTTGTTTTATTCCCTTTACAAATACACGGAATTACTTTTCGCGGCCAAACATGAATTTCGATTTGCAGATAAAAGTGGATCAGCCTGAATTAATGGAGGCTGCAATTGGCCAGGCGGAATCGACATTTAGAACGGTTCGGAATTTAGATCCCCTGGACGAAACGGATTTCAACATTGAAAAAAGTGATAACCTCGTGAATATTCTTTTAGACAACATTAAGAACATTACTTTGGTGGCTACAATTATAGGGCTAATTACATTGTTTGGAGCAGCAGTTGGCCTTATGAACATAATGTTGGTTTCGGTGACTGAACGTACCCGTGAAATTGGTGTGCGAAAAGCAATTGGCGCAAAAGCCAGAACGGTTAAACAACAATTTTTAATCGAAGCAATTGTGATTGGTCAAATTGGTGGATTTTTAGGAATACTACTTGGCATTTTGATGGGCAACCTGGTTTCGATAATGATTGGGTCTGTTTTTATTATTCCCTGGATGTGGATAATAGTAGGTGTCGCTTTGTGTTTTGGTGTAGGAATTGCCTCAGGATATTATCCGGCGCAAAAAGCTTCTAAATTAGATGCCATTGAATCTTTACGTTACGAATAAGTACAGTCATTGGTTATTGGGAAATTGAAGGTCTCTCCGAACTTTTCGTATTTTTTTTTTTATAATCTTCTTTTATAGATTTTTATGTAAACAAAGAAAAAGGGTTCCTTTTTTTCTTTCAGATGGAATCGTTGGGTCGGTTTAACAAATGATATATTTTGCTCAAAGAACCGTTCTTTTTATTTTGCGATGAGGAGAGAACGGTCTCTTAAAATAAAATCAGGAATATTTACCGTGAATTTTCAATAATCAATTTTCAAGTAATCAGAGATAAATTTTTAGTCTTTTATTAAATATTGAATATTCTTAATTGAATATTAGATTTTTTCCCTCGGATGATTTTTTTGAATAAAGTTTTACAAATTTTTATGGAAAGACGTTTTTTATATAATTCCGAGATTTCAAAAGAAGATTAAACTTCCTTCGGAAAAGAATAATAAGTTATCTTGAAAGTTGCACTTTCTGCCTTCAAAAAAATAAAGTATTGAAAATTTTTCTGATTCCTCTCCATTGAGGAGTTTAGGTGGGGTTTTCGCAACAAAAAAAGGATGCCTTTCGACATCCTTTTCTACATAATATATAATGTAAATTATTTTACTGAATCCATGTACTCAATAAGCTCAACAACTTTAACTGAATACCCCATTTCGTTATCGTACCACGATACAACTTTTACAAAAGTATCGGTTAAAGCGATTCCTGCTTTAGCATCAAAAACAGAAGTTTGAGATTCGCCAACAAAGTCGTTAGAAACAACGGCATCTTCAGTATATCCTAAAACACCTTTCATAGTAGTTTCAGAAGCTAATTTCATAGCTGCGCAAATTTCTGGATAAGTTGCACTTTTTGCTAAGTTAACCGTTAAATCAACAACAGAAACGTCTGGAGTAGGAACACGGAATGCCATACCCGTTAATTTTCCGTTTAGCGAAGGAATAACTTTACCTACCGCTTTAGCAGCACCAGTTGAAGAAGGAATAATGTTTTGTCCTGCTCCACGTCCACCGCGCCAATCTTTTGCAGATGGTCCGTCAACTGTTCTTTGAGTTGAAGTTGTTGCGTGTATAGTTGTCATTAATCCGTCAACAATACCAAAATTATCGTTTAATACTTTAGCGATAGGAGCTAAACAGTTAGTAGTACAAGATGCGTTAGACACAAAAGTCATATCATTTTTGTACGCTGTGTTGTTTACGCCCATAACAAACATTGGAGTATCATCTTTCGAAGGAGCAGACATTACAACTTTTTTGGCACCAGCATCGATATGACCCTGAGCTGATTCCTTTGTAAGGAACAAACCAGTTGATTCAACAACATACTCTGCACCAACATCACTCCATTTTAGGTCAGCAGTATTTCTTTCAGAAGTTACGCGGATTGTTTTTCCGTTTACAACCAAAGCACCATCTTTAACTTCAACCGTTCCGTTAAATCTACCGTGAGTTGAATCGTACTTTAACATATAAGCCATATAATCAACATCAATAAGGTCGTTGATTCCTACAACTTCAACATTTTCGTTAGCAGCAGCAACGCGGAAAACAAAACGGCCAATACGGCCAAATCCATTAATACCTATTTTAATTTTTGACATAGTTGTGAAAGTTTTAATTATATAAATAGAAATTATTTTAAATCTTTAATTTTCAGTATCAAACCGAATTTTTATAACGGCTACAAAGTAAAGACTAATATTTAATTGAATCAAGCAGGGTTTTTGTTTTCAGCTTAAAAAGCTTTAACCTTAATATTAATTTAAAAATGA
>CAYZBC010000021.1:19440-32956 GCA_964476535.1 uncultured Maribellus sp. | reverse complement strand
ACTCGGAAGAATTTGACTGGGCAAGCCTGGAAACAGGAATTGACATATATTCAGAAAAAGAGAGAGTTGATTATGAGAACCTTTATAATGGAACACTTAACACAGTTTCAGAAAAGGAGGTTTTGGAAGGAACTATTATTTCGATAAACAAACGCGAAGTTGTAGTTGACATTGGTTATAAATCTGACGGTATAGTTAGTGTAAACGAGTTTCGCTACAACCCTGAATTGAAAATTGGTGACAAAGTTGATGTTTTCATCGACAGTTTGGAAGATAAAAAAGGACAGATGATCCTGTCGCACAAACAGGCGCGTGCAACACGTTCATGGGAGCGGGTTAACGAATCGCTTGAACACGACGAAATCATCAAAGGTTTTATCAAGTGCCGGACAAAAGGTGGTATGATTGTAGATGTTTTTGGAATTGAAGCATTCTTGCCAGGTTCGCAAATTGATGTTAAACCTATTCGCGATTACGATGTTTTTGTAGGAAAAACTATGGAATTCAAAGTGGTGAAAATCAATCACGAATATCGTAACGTTGTTGTTTCACACAAAGCTCTTATCGAAGCCGAATTGGAACTGCAGAAAAAAGAAATTATTGCGAAACTTGAAAAAGGACAAGTTCTTGAAGGAACGGTTAAGAACGTTACTTCATACGGTGTATTTATGGATCTTGGAGGTGTTGATGGACTAATCCACATTACCGACCTTTCGTGGGGACGTATTTCGCATCCAAGCGAAATTGTAGAATTAGACCAAAAATTAAATGTTGTAATTCTTGATTTTGATGACAATAAAAAACGAATTGCACTTGGTTTGAAACAACTTACTCCGCACCCATGGGATAACCTGGATGCAGAACTTAAAGTTGGTGATAAAGTTAAAGGTAAAGTGGTTGTTATTGCCGATTATGGTGCATTTGTTGAGATTACAACTGGCGTAGAAGGTTTAATTCACGTTTCAGAAATGTCGTGGAGTCAGCATTTACGCAGCGCACAAGATTTCTTGAAAGTTGGAGAGGAAGTAGAAGCTTCAATTCTTACTTTAGATCGCGACGATCGAAAAATGTCTCTGGGAATGAAACAATTAAAAACTGATCCATGGGAAAATATCGATTTGGAATTTGGTTTAAACACCAAACACAAAGCAATTGTACGCAATTTCACAAACTTTGGTGTATTTGTTGAGATTACTGAAGGTGTTGATGGTTTAATTCACATCTCAGACTTGAGCTGGACGAAAAAAATCAAACACCCATCAGAATTCACAGCCATTGCTGCAGAAATTGAAGTGGTTGTTCTTGATATCGACAAAGACAATCGTCGTTTGAGCTTAGGCCACAAACAGTTGGAAGAAAATCCATGGGATGTATTTGAAACAATTTTCACCTCGGATTCAATCCATGAAGGAACTGTTGTTGAATTGATGGACAAAGGTGCTGTTATTGCACTTCCATACGGTGTTGAAGGTTTTGCAACTCCTCGTCACTTGATAAAAGAAGACGGTGTATCGGTAAAACAAGACGAAAAACTCGACTTCAAAGTTATCGAATTCAATAAATCAGCTAAAAGAATTATTGTATCGCATTCAAGAATTTTCGAAGATGTTAAACGTGCTGAAGACAATGCTAAACGTAAAACGCAACCGCGTGCTGCTAACAAAAGAGTTATAAAAGCACCAAAAGACAACATTGAGAAAACCACTTTGGGTGATATCAGCGAATTAGCTGCATTGAAAACGAAAATGGAAGCAAACGAGAAAAAAGATAAATAAATCAGAATTTGGTTAATTTTAATCAGAATTTCGTAACTTGAAGTTATATGACATTCGAAATTCGTAACAATGGAAAATTTACTTTGGTTAAAGTAAATTCCGATAGACTTGACACAAATAATGCTCCCGATTTAAAATCGGAATTGGTTGTTATAAACAACGATGGCGAAAAAAACATTGTTCTTGATTTAAGTAGTTGCAATTATTGCGATTCCTCAGGATTAAGAGCGGTTTTGGTTGCCAACCGTTTATGTGAAGACGCCATTGGAACGTTTATTTTGTGTGGTCTTCAACCCGATGTGGAAAATCTGGTAAATATATCGATGCTTCATACGGTTTTATTAATTACTAAAACAGTAGAAGAAGCCGATGCATTACTAGAAAAAAAGGAAACCCTTTAAACGGGAATGCCTTTCGAATTGACCATACTGGGAAGTAGTTCAGCATTACCTACATCTGATAGATATCCAACCGCTCAAGTATTAAATATACTTGGGCGGTTTTTTTTGATAGATTGTGGAGAGGGAACCCAAATACAACTCCGGCGTCAGAAGATTGGTTTTAGCAGGATAAAACACATTTTTATTTCCCATCTGCACGGAGATCATTACTTTGGGTTAATCGGGCTTATTTCAACGTTAAACTTGCTTGGATTAAAAACTGACATTCACATCTATTCTCCTTCTGAATTAAAAAACCTGATACAACCGCAACTTGATTTTATAAAAGGTGAAATGAAAATCAATTTGATTTTTCATCCGCTGAATTTTAAAAAGCAACAAAAAATATATGAAGATAAACGAGTGGAAGTTTTTTCATTCCCAGTGAAGCACAGCATTTCAACTTGTGGTTTTTTATTCAAAGAGATTAAAAAACAACCAAACATTAAAAAGGAATCTATTCAAACGTACAATATTCCAATCGCAAAAATAAAGGAAATTAAGGCGGGCGATGACTTTGTAACTGAAGAAGGCAAAATAATTCTAAATAAAGATCTGACAACGCCAGCACCACAACCTCGTTCTTACGCTTTTTGTACTGACACAGCATACCATGAATCAATTGTCAACATTGTTAAAGGTGTCGATTTGTTATACCACGAAGCTACATTTTTGGAAGAGTTAAGCGATTTTGCAAAAAAAACAAAACATTCAACTGCAATCGACGCGGCTAATATTGCAAAACTTGCGAAGGTAAAAAAGCTCATTATCGGGCACTTTTCTGCACGTTTTAACGACATCTCTTTATTTGAAAAAGAGGCTCGAACTGTTTTTGAAAATACGGTGGCTGCTGAAGAGGGGAGGACTTATAGAATTAATAAAAAATAATCAAAAGTTATCGTCTCCATCGAAAAAACCCTTGTCAAAATTCACCAAATACAGTTTTTCCGTGGGACGGGTAAAAGCAGTATATAACCAACGGTAATATTCGGTGTCCAGCATTCCTTCGGTTAAATAGCCATGGTCGACAAAAACGGCTTTCCACTGCCCGCCTTGTGCTTTGTGGCAAGTTATTGCATAAGCAAACTTCACCTGCAAAGCATTATAATAAGGATTTTCTTTTATCTTTTTCCAGCGCTCGCGTTTATTTCGTACTTCGGCATAATCCTCCGAAACCGCTTCATACAACTGTTTATTTTGTTCGTACGAAAACGATGCGGATTCAATATTTAGCGTTTCAATAAAAATTTTACAATCGAGTTCAATTTCGTTGTAATCGATAAAACGCAAACTAACATTTGCAAATCGGAAACCATATAACTCCTCGTAACCATATATTGATACAATTTCGGCAATATCGCCATTGGCAATAAAATCGAGTTCCACATCGCCGTCCGCCCAGAAATAGTTGTTTTTCACCACCATTAACAAATCGCCTTTTTCAATTTCGTTTTCCTTGTACAATATTGAACTGCGAATACCTTTATTAAACAAATTGGCTCGTTTGTTTGAACGTGTTACAACAGTTGTTTCAAACAAACCATACTTATCGTACGAACTGGAAATGGTTTCAATTAGTTCTCCCCCCGAAATACGTTCAACATCATCAAATGCATTTATTTCAACAGGGAAAAATCCCGAATTATCGGCTGAATTGCTAATTCTGGTACGAATTTCGGTGGCATTAAACAGAATTCCAGAATCCTCCGCTTGCCGGACAACCTCTTTTAATTCCACTTCTTTCACACTAAAACCATAGCTTCCTAATGTATTTGCTTCCAAAGCAGGACTAATATTTAATTTAACGGGAGGTAATTGAGCGGTGTCTCCAATTAAAACTAAACGACAATTTTCGCCGGAATAAACGTATTCCAATAAATCATCCAATAATCGTCCACTACCAAAAACTGAGTTTTCGCTGTACTCATTGGAAATCATTGAAGCCTCGTCAACAATAAAATAAGTATTCTTAAATAGGTTTTTGTCCATCGCAAACTTCCCCATTCCGTCGGAAGATGATTTTTGCCGATAAATTTTTTTATGAATAGTAAACGCAGGCATACCGCTGTATCCAGCCATTACCTTTGCAGCTCTTCCTGTTGGTGCCAACAAAACGGAACGAATTTTGAGTGTAGCCAGACTTTGCGTTAAAGAAAAAACCATTGTTGTTTTACCAGTTCCGGCATAACCTTTTATAAGCATTATTTCATCCGGCTCGTTGGAAGTAATATAACTGGCTAAAACATCGATTAACCTTGTTTGACAACTTGTTGGAGTGAAACGCAGATTTTGAGTAAGTATATTTATTAAATGATTTTTAATCATACTTGTTAAAATAACTTTCGGGAAACGAAACTAATTTATTTTTTTTTATAAATTTGCACACAAACGAAAAATGAATTTATTAAAACTATAAAAATGAAAATTGTATTACAAATCTTACTTTTCCTTGTTGCAGTTGTACTTACTTACTTTATTTATAAAAGTATTCAGCGACCTATTGAATTCGATAAAGCTAAAGATGCTCGTTACGAAGAGACGGTTAGTAAGCTTAAAGATATCAGGACGGTCGAGCTGGCATATAAAGATGTTTATGGAATATTTATGGGTAGCTGGGACACGCTAATTAATTTCGTTGTTAACGATTCAGTTAGAAACGTTCGTAAAATAGGTGAATTAACAGATAGCATGATTGACGCGGGTCTTACCGAACGAAAAGCAATTCAAATGGGATTATTAATTCGCGATACTGTTCGTGAGAGTGTTGTGGAAGCGCTTTTTGGATTAGGATTCGATGCAAATAGTTTAAAATTTGTTCCTGTTCCGGGAGAACCATCTGAATTTCACTTAGGTGCAACAATTATTATTACTGGTTCTGGAATTGGAGTGCCGGTTTTCGAGGCCAGAGCGCATAATAACGTTGTTCTTAGAGGTCTAGACAAACAATTAGTTATTAATCTGAACGACCGGGCAAGAACAAACGACAAATATCCGGGACTAAAAGTTGGTTCGCTTGCTGAAACGGTGAATAATGCAGGTAACTGGGAGTAAATCAAATGCATGATTTAGTTGCCAACGAAACGTTTAATTTAGAAAAAACATACGAATATATATTGTCCATTCAGGTTAGCCTGAATGGATTTTCTTTTTTTGTGGAATTACCCGGCGAGAACAAATTACTGGCGTTTAAAAATGCGCCTCTCAAAATAAGTAACACTACTTTAATTGCCCGTCATTTTAACGAATGGGTAACAACAGAGGATTTATTTCAAAAACCTTTTAAGAAAATCCGTATTATTATTTATAGCAACAAGTTTACACTTGTTCCTGAGAAGTATTTTAACAATACGCTGAAAAGTGAAATTCCCCGCTTTTTGTTCGATGAAAACCCTGATTCAGAAATTGCTGAAAATGTAATCGAGAAACTGGAAACCAGATTGCTCTTTACCTTACCAATTGGAATTAATCGTGTTATTAGGGATCAAATTGGAGAATGTGAAATTGTTCATCCCATCAAAATTGTTTTAAATAATCTTCCTGAAATCAAAAAAGAGCATGGATTGATTTTGTTATTCGATTCAAAAAATTTCTACGTTTTTCTTTTTAATAAACAAAAAAATCTATTAACCAACAGCTTTAAATTGGCCCATACAAACGATGTGGTTTATTATGTTTTAACAACATTAAAACAAATGGAAATTTTAAACTCGGAGATAGAATTATTTTTAGGGAACACAAACGACAGATTTCTGACAATTAAGGATTCTCTTAAATCCTATTTTGATGAGATTCAAAATTTGAACATAACTCCGTTTCTTTCGGAGAACGAAATGAATTCGCTATTAAAGACTTAAATATTTCATAATATTCTAATTGAATGAGAATTGTAGGCGGAAAATATAAAGGTAGGATATTTAGACCAAACAAGAGGTTTAAGGCGCGTCCCACAACCGATGTTGCCAAGGAGGCCTTGTTCAATATTCTTGAAAATCGGTACGAATTTTCAAACAAAACAATGCTCGACCTATTTTCGGGAACCGGAAGTATTGGCTACGAATTTATTAGCAGGGGATGTGTAGATGCTACTTTCGTGGAGAGTGATTTTATTCATTATCGTTTTATACTCGACGTTTTAGAGAGCTTAAAGATTGAAAATGCCAGAGCTTTTAAGTCGGATGTTTTTAAATTTATAAAATCCTGTCCACAAAAATTTAATTTTATTTTTGCCGACCCACCTTTTGATTTTAAGAATTTTTCTGATATTCCGGATGCCATTTTAGACGCAGATATTTTGGCCGAAGATGGATTGTTTATTTTGGAACATCCAAAAGAATTTCAGTTCTCGAGAAACAAATATTTTAAAGAAATTAGAAATTACGGGAAAGTGAATTTTAGCTTTTTTAAAAAATAGAAAAGCCCCAACCACAAAATTGGAGCTCCTAATCTAACTAAATAAAACTTATTCCTTTTTTCTCTTTATACTGCAACCTACTGGTTTAGTTTCAGCCAAAGCTACTATTTCTCCTTTCCCCAAATCTGAAATTGCATCTTTTAAATAAGCTTGCTGAACTTCTTTAGCACTTTTGTAACTATCGTCGATTGCTCCTTTGTAAGCCAATTCCATGTTTCTGTCGAATAAAAAAGCGTGAGGTGTAGTTTGTCCTCCCAACGCATTTGCCAGCAAACTATTTTCATCGAGTACATAATGAAAATTGTATCCTTTTTCAGCTGCATGCGTTTTCATCGCTTCAAAAGATTCGTCACCATTTCGTTTCTGATGGTTCGAGTTTACCACAATCATTCCTACGCTGTTTTTATCTGCCCATGCTTTTATATCCGAGAATCTATCTTCCCATAATAAAACAAACGGACAAGTATTGCACGAAAAAAGGACTACTACTCCATTCTCTTTTTTTACATCTTGAAGCGAAATCTTCTCTCCCGAAATGTCCATCATTTTAACATCGGTATAAACCGCCTTCTCACCAACTCCAATTTTCCCATCTCTACTACCTGCAAATACATTAAGCGATAAAAGAGGGATTAAAATAAAAATTAATTTTTTCATGATTGTTAAATTTTTAATAATAAAATACCTAATAGTGTTTTATAGAAACGTACAATTTGAAGAAAAGGTTCAGTTGCAGATAAAATCTAAACAAAAAAGTAGTTACAGGGTTATTCAAAAAAATAATTTAAATGAATATAGATTCAATACGACGAGAATACCAATTTTCTGAATTAACCCGGGAAAACATAAATAAAAATCCATTTAAACAATTTGAAATTTGGTTAAACGAAGCTGTCGCTCAGAAAGTAAATGAGGCAACTGCAATGTCGGCAATTACAATTGGCACTGATGGTTTCCCTCAATCGCGAACTGTTCTGTTAAAAGATTGTAACGAAAATGGGTTTACTTTCTTTACAAATTATTCTAGCGAAAAAGGTAAAGCGATTGAAACAAATCCAAAGATTGGATTGCATTTTTTTTGGCCTGAATTGGAGCGGCAAATTCGTATTTCTGGTTTTGCAAAAAGAACTTCTTCGAAAGTATCAGACATTTATTTTTATTCGCGCCCGATTATGAGCCAAATTGCCGCAAGTATTTCAAATCAAAGTGAAGAAATTGCCAGTCGTGAGTACCTGAAAAATCGTTTTTTAGATTTGCAAAATAAGTTGAATAAAGATGTTCCTGAAAGACCAAGATTATGGGGAGGTTACATTGTTGAGCCAGTGAAAATAGAGTTTTGGCAAGGTCGCGAAAATCGTTTGCACGACCGAATATTATACGAGAAACAAGTAGAAGATTGGATTACAAAACGGTTGTCGCCATAACAATGGATGAGAATGTAAATGAAGGGAAGAAATTGAATAATGATTGCGAACTATGTTTGTATTTTGAGAAAACCTTGGCGCTAAAAACTCCTAAACTTCTCCAAAATCAAGATTAAACTTCTGTTTCAATATTTTAAGGCTTGGGTTTTTCTTTACCATTTCATCAAACTTATCATCGTCGGTATAAATAATGCGATTTTTTATTTCATCCGTGACTTTGATAACAAGTTCAATTTTCGAATTTTTCAACTCCTTTCGTAAAAACGATACTAATTCAGGTTTAATCGTACTAATTACATCACTCTGAATTGAATTATCAATTTCGAGATACAATTGAAAATCATCTTTTAATTTCGGTACTTTTGAAAGTGTAGATTGTAGGTTCGGGCGGTCATCCAATCGAGTTAAAAATTCTTTCCACTTCAGTTCTAAATTTTCTTTTGTAAAATCCTCCAACTCATTTACTTTCGAGTACATTTGAAACTGTTCTTTAGCCGAAAGTTGTTTTTCCTCATTCTTGAATTTTCCTCTTAAAGCGTCTTTTATCGACGGGGTAGTATAATCTTTCGATGTTCGCTTTACGGTTCTTTTCTGTCTTTCAGGATTGGTATTAACAGGGGAATTTGGAGTGGATAGTTTTGGAGTCGCTATTTTATTCTCAGCAGATTTTTCATCCGCAAGATTTTGCCCGGTAAATATGGGTTCAAGAAAGTTGTTGGAAGGGTTCGCGTCAGCTATTTTTTTTTTAAGGTTAACTGAGCTATCCGAATAATTGCAAGTTCAACTAGCAACCGTTTATTCTGGCTTAATTTGTATTGATTGTCGCACTCGTTACTGATTAAAAGTGCATTCAGTAAAAAATTACTTTCGGCAACCAGAGCTTGCTGTTTATAACGTTCTTTTATTTCGCCACCAACTTCGAGCAATTGTACAGTTACGGTATCTTTGCAAACCAACAAGTCGCGTAAATGACTGCTTAATCCGGTAATAAAATGGTGCCCATCAAAACCATGTCCCAAAATATCGTTAAAAGTAAGCATTACTTGAGTAACGTCATTTTTAAGGAACTGGTCAACCAACTTAAAATAATAGTCGTAATCCAACACATTTAAGTTGGAAATTACATCTTGGTAAGTAATCGATTTTCCTGAAAAACTTACAATCTGGTCGAATATTGAAAGTGCATCTCGCATGGCACCGTCAGCTTTCTGAGCAATAATATTCAGGCCTTCACTTTCCACTTCAACTTTTTCACTTTTTGCTACAAACTCCAAATAACTGGTAATATCGGAAACACCAATTCTGTTAAAATCAAAAATCTGGCATCGCGATAATATTGTAGGAATAATTTTATGTTTTTCGGTGGTTGCCAAAATAAAAATAGCATGTTTTGGCGGCTCTTCCAGTGTTTTCAAAAAAGCGTTAAAAGCCTGAGACGAAAGCATGTGAACCTCATCGATAATATACACGCTGTATTTTCCAACTTGCGGGGGAACACGAACCTGGTCGGTTAGGTTCCGAATGTCGTCAACCGAGTTATTCGAAGCTGCATCTAATTCATGAATATTAAATGAGCGACTGGTATTGAACGAAGTGCACGAATCGCAGGCGTTACAAGCTTCGCTTTCGGCAGTTAAATTGGTGCAATTTATGGTTTTCGCAAAAATACGTGCGCAGGTTGTTTTACCCACTCCACGTGGGCCGCAAAACAAATAAGCATGAGCTAACTGGTTGCCTTTAATGGCATTTTTTAACGTGCTTGTTATTGGTGCTTGTGCAACCACCGTCTCAAATGTATCGGGCCTGTATTTTCGTGCTGAAACAATAAAATTTTCCATATTCTCGCTAAACCGCTGTGATTGACCAAAGATAATTAATTCTACTTTTTATACTACGATTTTTTATTAACAACAATTGTAGTAATTTTAGTTTTCGTTGATTTGTAAATACTTAAGCAACATGAAAAATTTGGTTCTTTTTATTGCCCTGCTGATTTCTTCACAAATTTATGGACAAACCAATAATTTGTACCAATTTAAAGCCACAACTGTCGATGGAGAAATTTTTGATTTTTTGACCCTAAAAGGGAAAAAAGTTTTGATCGTGAATACAGCTTCGGAATGTGCGCTTACTCCTCAATTTAAAAAATTACAACAATTATATGAAGAATATGGTGGTGACGATTTTGAAATTATCGGATTTCCGTGCAACGATTTTGGCAAACAAGAACCGGCAGATAATAAAGTAATTTACGAATTTTGCACAAAAAAATATGGAGTAACTTTTCAGATGATGGAAAAAATTTCGATTAAGGGAGAAGACGAACACTCTATTTTTAAATGGTTAACTAATAGTGAAGAAAATGGAACTTTAGATGCGAAAGTAACCTGGAATTTTCAAAAATTTATGATTGGCGAAAACGGAGATGTGGTTGATTTTGTTGCACCAATAAAAAGTCCCAGAAACAAAAGAATTATTGAATGGTTGATGGAGGAATAAACTGTTAGATTCTTTTTCATTATTTAGAGTTCACCCAAAATTATTGGAATAAAGAGTAACCCATTGAGAAATGCTGAAATAAATTCAGCAGGACGTACTAGCTAAAATTGTTTAATATAACGTCACCCTGAACTTGTTTCAGGGTCTTTGAAATAAAATCTGTCATTGGTAATATCGAAGGAAACTATTTCACTCCGTAGTTTTTTACTTCTTATACAATTGAATTCTGGCGTAAGTTAAATTTTGATATTACTTTAATGAACTGCCGAGGTCACTGCGGTAGTTGCGTCTACCGAAGCCGCCACAGCTTGTGCTGCGGAAATGGCATCGGCCACAGCAAGCGACACCTGATTTTCAGCCATAATCTTTTTTAAATTTGTTTTGGCCTTTTTCCTTTTTTCGCGTTCAGGAAAAATTCGGTTTAACAGTCCGGCTGGTTTTAAAAACGAAAGCAACAATATTTCCTCTTCGGAAACCGATGCGCTAAATGTTTGTTTTTCAACTTCAGAAACCAATTTATAAACCGCTTGCTTGTTAACTAAAACCGGTTTCTTCCATTTAAAAAAGAGAAATTGTTTAGGTTCCATCCGAATGATTCTATTTTCAATTAAACCTTGCTGAACTTCTTTTCGAATGTATTTTAATGAATACTGAAATTTTTGAATCCAGGTTGAAATTTTCAACGACCTTTTTGATTTACCTATTTTCTCCAGTAAAAAACGGTGCAATTTATTATCAGAATCTAATTTCAAAACAACAAGCCTTTTGTTATCGAATTTGATTTTTTTATTTTGAAACAGTTCCAGAAGTAAGCTACCTATCAATACATAATTCATGGCAGTATAAGAAGCTGCTATAATTCCTCCTTTTTCAGGATGAATTGCAAGCATGTATAACTTTTGAGATAAAGGAAGAGAATCATTCACACCATCGATTTTAATTTTTTTTCTGATCAGAAATAGTTCAAGTCTAAAGATACAAAGAATCTGAAAATTTAAGTTTGAATTTCAAAACGATTTTTAAAATCACCTTTAGCGAAAATACTGAACCTTGAATCTCTATTTCATGTGTCTATAATTGTTTGTTTTTAACGGCAACACATGTAACTCGCTGAATAATCATCATCCTGTTTGCCAATATTTGCCATGCTCGTTTCATACGTTTATAATTTAATATTTTCAATTGTAACGGATGTAACTTATCCTGATTTTAGCATCATTGTTTTATGTTTTTAATAATTCTAAAAACAAGGACGTTTCATAAATAATGAATTATGAACAATCTCTTATTATATTTGTCTCTTCAAAAATTAATTTAAAAAAGAATGAAAAAAGGTTTTGCAAGCGATAATAATTCAGGAGTTCATCCAGCAATTTTTCAAGCTATGGAAGAGGCTAACACTGGTCATGTTGTTGGATATGGCGACGATCCGTTTACACAAAAAGCAATCGAAGTTTTTAAGAAAAAGTTTGGTGAGCACACTGCTGTGTTTTTTGTTTTTAATGGTACAGGTGCAAATGTGCTTAGCTTGTCAACGGTAACTCAAAGTTTTCATTCGGTTATTTGCGCCGAAACTGCGCACATTCAGGAAGACGAATGTGGCGCTCCGGAAAAGTTTACGGGTTGCAAATTGATTCCGATTGAACCGGTAAATGGCAAATTAACTCCCAAAACTATTCAACCACATTTAAAAGGTTTTGATTTTGAACACCACTCGCAACCACGTGTAATTTCCATTTCTCAGGTTACCGAAATGGGTACGGTTTACCTTCCAAATGAGATTAAGGAACTGGCGGATTTAGCACACAAAAATAACATGTTGCTTCACATGGACGGGGCACGAATTGCCAATGCCGCAGTTTCGCTCGATTTGGATTTTAAAGAATTTACGGTTGATTGTGGCGTTGACATCCTCTCCTTTGGAGGCACAAAAAATGGAATGATGATGGGTGAAGCCGTTTTGTTTTTTAATCCAGAATTGACATTAAATACAAAATATATTCGCAAACAAAGCATGCAATTGTATTCTAAAATGCGTTTTGTTGGGGCACAATTTTTAGCTTATTTCGAAAACGATTTGTGGAAAGAAACTGCCACCCATGCGAACAAAATGGCCAAATTACTTCAAACCGAAATAGCTAAAATTCCGGAAATAGAAATAACGCAGCCTGTAGTTGCTAATGGAGTTTTTGCCGTTGTTCCCCGAAAAATTATTAAACCTTTGCAGAATCGTTTTTACTTTTATATTTGGGACGATACAAAACCCGAAGTGCGTTGGATGACTTCGTTTGATACCACTGAAAAGGAGATTTATGAATTTGTGGCATTAATAAAAGAATTATTATCTTAATCGTTGAGATTTGATATCTGTTTGTTAATTGGTGTTTTAAAATTATGGGCATATTTAAATATTATCCGAGCAACCCAAAAAAACTGGACATGAAACTGGAGAAAAGAATCTTCAGGCACAGTTTAATATTTCCGGCAGCTTTTGTATTTCTGTTTTGGATAATTGAAATAATTGAACAAACCACCGGATTAAGTTTTGTGAGATTTGGCGTTTATCCACTACATTTAAAAGGTTTACCTGGAATACTTTTTTCACCTTTTATTCACTCCGACTTTAATCACTTAATTTCAAATTCAATTCCCTTTTTTATTTTGTCATTTGTATTGGTTTATTTTTATCGACGTATTTCGTACCGTATATTTTTTCAAATGTACTTATTAGCCGGTCTTTGCGTTTGGCTTTCAGGTCGCGAAGCGTGGCACATTGGCGCAAGTGGAGTGGTTTATGCTTTGGCCGCTTTTCATTTTGTTAGTGGAATCATTCGAAACGATACGCGTTTGTTAACTCTTTCGGTGGTGGTGGTTTTTCTTTATGGCGGAATGGTTTGGGGAATGTTCCCCATTAATCCCGATGTTTCGTGGGAGGGGCATTTGTGGGGTGCCATTTCGGGGGTAGTT
>CAYZBC010000021.1:12861-19340 GCA_964476535.1 uncultured Maribellus sp. | reverse complement strand
GAAATTAAAAAACCAAATAACGTTTCTCATACTGGAGAGTTTTAATTTGCGAAGTTGTGCTTTTGATACTCGTCTTCGCATAGGGTGTTTCCCAATCCCAAAACAAATCAATATTAAATCTAAATACGCAAAATGTAAGAATTGAATTAATTTGAAAAGAAACGATTGGTAGATTCAAAAAAAAACTAATTTTGCACCACAATTATGAAGTTCATTAAAGTATGATTAGCAGAAGGATTATTCGAACTAAGGTGTTGCAATTGTTGTACTCCTACTACTCTTCGGAGGAAAAGTCTCTCAGTAAGACTGAAAAAGAACTGTTTTTCTGTATCAACAAATCTTACGACCTCTACCATTATTTAATGGCTCTGGTTATTGAAATTGCTGATTATGCCGAGAAAAGAATCGAAATCAAAAGAAATAAACATCAGCCAACATACGAAGACCTTCATCCAAATAATAAATTTACCACAAATCAAGTAATACAACAGTTACGCTCAAATCGGCAACTTAATACTTACTTCGATCAAAAGAAACTGAGCTGGAAAAATAATCCTGAGTTAATAAAAGAATTTTATTTAATAATGATTGAGTCGGATTTGTATAAAAACTACATGGCCGATAAAAACCGTTCGTTTCTCGATGACCGAAAATTTATTGAGAAGTTCTTCAATAAAATAATTCTGGTTACCGAAGATTTATATATTGTTTTAGAAGAACAAAGTATTTTTTGGAACGACGATGTGGAATTTGTAATTTCTATGATTACAAAAACCATTAAAAAATTTAATGAATTAACCGATTCGGATCAACATTTAATGCCTTTATATAAGGATGAGGAAGACCGCGAATTTACGAAAAATTTAATTCGCCAATCGGTTATTAATCATGTAGAATTACGTGAATTGATAAAAGTACATTCGAAAAACTGGGATGTGGAACGTATTGCTTTTATGGACATATTAATACTGCAACTGGCAATCACCGAGTTTCTTTATTTTCCGAGTATTCCAACAAAAGTTACGATGAATGAATACATCGAACTTTCGAAGTTTTATAGCACCGAGAAAAGCAGTAATTTCATTAATGGTATTCTGGATAAAACCTTAAAGGATTTAAAAAACTCGGAAAAAGTTAATAAAGTGGGTAGAGGATTAATAGGGGAATAATTCGAAACAATTTATTAGATACGAGATAAGAAAAGAAGAACCTATTTATGAATAAATTCTTACTTATAATTTCTGTTTTTGTCCTAATTTCATGTTCTCCGCAAAAGGGTAATCAGGGAAAAACAAAAGTTAGTGTTTCTGAAAAAGCAACCGGAACAACAGAAATTACCTTTAATGAAGAAATTCACGATTTTGGAGCACTCACATCGGGTGAGGTTGTTGTTTCTTCTTTTGTTCTTACCAACTCGGGAAAGCACAATTTAATTATCGATAATGTGACATCGGATTGTGGGTGTGTGCAGGTTAATTTTACAAAGTTACCGGTAAAACCAGGCGAAAAGGGATCTATTGAAATTGAATTCGATTCATCGGGAATGTTTGGCAACCAGTTTAAAACAATTGAAATTAATGCAAATTTTAAAGAACCAAAACATTTAGCTATTTTTGCAGCTGTAAAAAACGAACAATTAGAAATTAAATATTAAAAATTAAAAGACATGTTGAATATTATTTTAATGATGCAACCCGAAGGAGCAGAAGCAAACCCGTTAATGAGTTTCTTGCCACTAATATTAATTGTAGTGGTATTTTATTTTTTTATGATTCGTCCACAGATGAAACGCCAGAAAGAAACCCGTTTATTTCGCGAAGGACTTGCGAAAGGAGATAGGGTAGTAACAACCGGAGGTATTTACGGAAAAATTACTGAAATTAAAGAAACAACCATAATTTTGGAAGTTGCGAAAGACATTCAAATTAAAGTTGATAAAAACGGTATTGTTAAAGATATGAGTGACGTGCAGCCAAAACGCTAAATCTGATCTTTATTGAAAAGAAAGGTAGAAGTGCACAATAGTGCAACTCTACCTTTTTTTATTTAAACATTAAACCTAAAGTGCATAATGTCGCCATCTTGCACAACATATTCTTTTCCTTCAACTGCAATTTTACCAGCATTGCGGCAAGCACTTTCGGAACCTAAAGAAATATAAGTGTCGAATTTAATTACTTCAGCACGAATAAATCCACGTTCAAAGTCGGTGTGGATAATTCCTGCTGCCTGAGGTGCTTTCGTTCCTTCGGTAAATGTCCATGCACGACTTTCGTCTGGTCCGGAAGTAAAATAGGTTTTCAGTTTTAGTAAATTATATGCCGAATGAATTAACTTATTAACTCCTGGTTCATCAAGTCCCAATTCTTCTAAAAACATCTGTTTTTCTTCGTACTCTTCCAGTTCTGCAATATCCGATTCTGTTGCAGCCGCAATAATTAAAAGTTGGGCATCTTCATCTTTTATGGCCGTTTTTACTTTTTCAACAAAAGCATTACCTGTTTTTGCAGAAGCTTCATCAACATTACAAACATACATCACCGGTTTATTCGTTAACAAATAAAGTTCTTTTGCAATAGCAGCCTCTTCTCCAAATAATTCTAATGTTCTCGCAGATTTTCCAGATTCTAAAACTTCTTTATAACGAACAGCAAGTTCAAACAATTTCTTTGTTTTAGGGTCCGTGCCATGGCGAGTTTGTTTTTCTAATTTTTCAATGCGCCCTTCAACCGTTTCTAAATCTTTAAACTGTAATTCAATATCAATTATTTCTTTATCGCGAACCGGATCAATTGACCCGTCAACATGGGTGATGTTTTCGTTTTCAAAACAGCGTAAAACATGTAGAATAGCATCCGTCTCGCGAATATTTCCAAGAAACTGATTTCCCAAACCTTCACCTTTACTTGCCCCTTTTACCAAGCCAGCAATATCTACAATTTCCACGGTAGTTGGAACCACCTTTTTAGGCTTATCAATTTCGGTTAATTTTATCAACCTTTCATCGGGCACCGTTATTACACCAATATTAGGTTCAATTGTACAAAAAGGAAAGTTCGCCGATTGCGCTTTTGCACTCGACAAACAATTAAAAAGTGTTGATTTGCCCACATTTGGCAAACCAACTATTCCACATTTTAGTGCCATTTTCTATTCTTAAAATTTGTGCAGCAAAGTTAAGCTAATAATTATTTGCGACTCTTCTTTTAATGAAAAACTTGGCTTTATTTAAACAACAGGAAATACATATTGTTATAAATGAATATTTTTTCAAAATACAGGTGTGAACCTATATCTAGAAGTAAAGGATAAGAACAACTACAAAACACGGAATAAAGTTTCACTTTAATCACCTGAACAAAACTTTCCTCGCTGCAAAATTTGAGTGTATTTCAGTAAGTACTTTTTTTCACAAGAAGTTGTATCTGCTTTATTTCTCTCGTTTGGTGAGTCTGTCCGGATTTTCCGAGATTTTGGGGGAAGGTGCTTTTCTTTTTTTGGCTACTAACATTGCTCCTGTAATCACTAAAGAAGCACCTAAAATGGTTATCAACGAAAATCTTTCGTGAGCAATCCACGATACATTTAATTCAGTTAGAATTCCCATGGTAATAAAAGTGATAATCGGATTGACAATAATGATAACGCTCACTTTGTTTGCTTCTGTATATTTTAATGCCTGCGCAAGACAAGTGTAGGCAATAAAAGTATTGGCACCCAAAAAAAGCAGCAATAACCACCAACTCCAATGCAGATGAAAAAGGGGCGCAAAATTTACGAAAGGAATAAGAATAATTGCAGGTAGCGCAAACAGAAATAAATTTAAACTTTCAACCGAATATTTTGAAACCAATTTCTTTTGAATTATAGCGAAAGTTGCCCATGCCACAGCACTTGTCAGAGTTAATCCGATGCCAAGATTGTATTGCTCCTGGCTTTCGAAAAAAGCAGATAATTGGTCGCGGTAAAAAAAAGATAATCCCAGAATGGCAATGGCAAAACCAATGACCTGATTGCGATTCAACTTTTCCTTAAAAAAAATAAATCCGGCAATGGCAAGTAAAATTGGTCCGGTTTGGATAAAAAGCTGGGCATTGCTGGGCGTTGTATAATGAATGCCTAACATGAAACTCATGTAATTCCACGACAAAGCCAATGCGGCAAGAATTAATAATGGTGGCGGTTTTGCCAGAATTTTAAACGATGATGGCTGTTTTACAGCTTGCCAACTGGCAAGTAGTAAAAATGCAAAAAGAAATCGGAACCAAACGATGGTTATCGGCTCGACTTCGCGTACGGCAATTTTTAATGCAACAGCCAGAAATCCCCAAAAGAATGCGGTTATTGAGGCGTAAATAATTCCTTTGGTATGGTTTTGCATTGAAATTGAAAATTGTTGAGATGGAATGTTACTTCAATTGAAGAATTTCAGCGAGATTATTATTTAACAAAAGAATATAGTTTGCTTCAAGTTTTCCAATACTTCCTATAACTAATTCTTTGTCGATAGTTGCTAATTTGCCAATTCTAATTATTGAATCTTTTTTTAATCCGTTAAATGAAGAAGAAATTAACTCAAAATCATATTTATCTTTCCATTGAAATTGTGTGGTATTAAAACAAACTGTTATGTCGAATTTGCTTGAAATTAAGATAACAGCTGGTCTTAATTTGTTCCCAGTTAAATCGGAATATGGAAATGGAAAAAGTACAATGTCTCCTTTTTTCACTTGTATTTTTCTTTAATATCGTTTACCGAATACAAGTCTTCTTCATCTAATAAATATTCAAATGATTTGGAATCTGAGGTAAGTTTTTGAATTCCTTCAACAAAAATTTTATCCTCAATTTTGCTCAACAGAAATTCTGCAAAATCGTTAATTTCCTGAATCTTTAAATCAGGCAATTGCTGAATTTTGTTTAACGTATCTTTTATTAGAATTTCTCTGTTCATAAAATTGAAATTTATCTAAAGATAATAAATTGAAAGTAAACTATCGCAACTCAGCACCAAACTCCCGACCGAATGCAGTAATTAGTTTTTGCATGGTTTTTTCGATTTGTTTGTCTTTTAAAGTACGTTGGTCGTCGCGGAGAATAAAACTAAGCGCATACGATTTTTTATCCGCTGGAACTCCTTTGCCTTCGTATACATCAAATAAATCAACACTACGTAACAATTGACGCTCTACTTTAAAGGCAGTTTCTTTAATCTGATTGAACTTAACTGTTTTATCAAAAAGCAAGGCTAAATCGCGTCGAACTGCCTGGAATTTTGGCAACTCTTCAAAAAGAACTTTATGCTTTTTATGCATCTGAAAAACATTGTCCCAATTAAAATCGGCATAATAAACCGGATTCTCAATGTCGAATTTTTTAAGCCATTTTTTAGCAACAATTCCGAGTTCAAGAATTATTTTTTTATTGAAAACATAAATTAATCCTTCAGAAAATAATTCATTTTCTGTTTCAGAAATTTGCATTTGTTTGGTAGACAGGCCAAGACGTTTTAGTATATTTTCGGCATAGGTTTTAATACCATAGAATGAAGTGGTTTCTTCTTTTTTCGTCCAACTTTCTGTTTCTTTACTACCGGTAGTAAAAAGTCCCAAATGATTTTCTTCCCAATAATTATTGGCAGGTTTATCTTTTAGTTCTGTTCCTTTATAGAAATAGCAATTACCAAATTCGTAGAATTTCAGGTTTTTATTCTGACGGTTCGCGTTGTATGCAATACTTTCCAAACCGCCGAAAAGCAAGGTCTGACGCATTCCGTTTAAGTCGGCACTTAAAGGATTAATCATTTTTACCGTCCGCTCTTCTGTATAATTCTTTAGACCTTCGTAATAATTTGCTTTGGTTAGCGAGTTCGACCAGGTTTCGTTAAATCCTTGTGCAGTCAACATTTCGGCCATTAGTTCGCGCACCCGATTTGGATCTGGTTTTTCAGCCGTTTGCAACGATGCGTTTACCTGCGATGGAATTTCAATATTGTTGTAACCGTAAATACGAAGAATTTCTTCAATTACGTCAGCTTCGCGTTTTACATCAACACGATATGGTGGAACCAAAAGTGACAATCCGTTTTCCGTTTCACTTTCAATCTTAATTTCAAGCGAACGAAGAATATTTTTTACGTTTTCGTTGCCCAAATCTTTACCAATTAAACGCGTGATGTTTTTATAAGCAACATCCACTTTAAAATCTTCAACCGGCTCCGGATAAATGTCAACTATTTCAGACGAGATAGTTCCTCCTGCAATTTCTTTAATTAAAAGTGCTGCTCTTTTTAATGCGTAAATCACACCATTTGGATCGATGCCACGTTCGAAACGGAAAGAAGCATCGGTATTTAAACCATGACGACGGGCAGTTTTACGAATAAATACCGGGTCGAAAAAGGCACTTTCAAGGAATATATTTCGAGTTGATTCTTTTACTCCCGAGTTAATTCCACCGAAAACACCACCAATACACAT